>JBIIAS010000066.1:0-6676 GCA_044239795.1 Candidatus Nanopelagicales bacterium
CGTCAGTTAATGAAGACGGAATCCTTGTTGAGCCATTCTTTCTAATCCCAATTGCATGGCTGTTGTTCTTAACGGGAGGCGTGCTGGCAATTGCAACATTTATCAAGGGTCGAATCAAGTAAGGATCGCTTCAAATCCATCTTTCAGGGCAGTTAAACTAGAGCTATGACGCGTTACGGATCCATGTATGGCCCAAACATCACTTTCTTAGGTGTCGATGAATGCGACATCGAAGTCCCAGCTTCATATGCTGATGCTGACGTAGTAATTGTGGGAGCACCATTTGATGGTGGCACCAGTTACCGATCCGGCGCTCGCTTTGGTCCAAAGGCTATGCGCGAAGTTTGCAATGAAGAACATAACGGTTCCCGCGAGAGTATGGCGCTTCGCGTTAATGGCCTAAAAGACCTTCGCGTCTATGACATGGGCGACGTTGAAATGTATTCCGGCGATGCTGTGAAGTCTTGTGAAAACTTAGAAAAAGTTATTGAAAAGATTGCTGCTTCAGGCGCGATTCCTCTAGTACTCGGTGGCGACCACACTGTTACTTGGCCAAACGTAACTGGTGTTGCTCGTGGCGCAGACATGTGGGGAAGAGTTGGCGTAATCCATTTCGATGCGCATGCTGACACTGGCGACATTGCCTTTGGTTCACTTGTGGGTCATGGCCAGCCAATGCGACTTTTGATTGACAGTGGCGCTGTTCGTGGCGATCGCTTCATTCAAGTTGGACTTCGTGGTTACTGGCCACCACCAGATATCCTTGACTGGATGGCAGCTCAAGGCATGCGTTCGTATGAGATGACCGAGATTGTGCATCGCGGACTTAAAGAATGTATTGACGAAGCAATTGAACTGGCATTACAAGAATGTGATGCGATTTACCTCAGTGTTGATATTGACGTTGTTGATCCAGGTTCAGCTCCAGGCACCGGAACTCCTGAACCAGGTGGATTAACTTCTCGCGAGCTTCTGGATACCGTTCGCCGAATGGCCTATCAACTTCCAATTGTTGGCGTCGATGTCGTTGAAGTTAGCCCGCCGTATGACCACGCAGACATCACAGCACTACTTGGTAACCGAGTAGTGCTTGAAGTTCTTTCGGGAATGGCACGGCGTCGTAAAGATGATCGTGATGGCACAACCTGGAACCCAGGTCAACCAATCCTCGATGGGCGCTAATCACCTTTCCTAATGTAACGCTTGACGTTACTAACGTAAGGCGTTACTATTTGTAAATGATTGTTTCATTTGCTGATAAAGCCACTGAATCAATCGCAAACGGCAAAAGAGTTCCCAGGTTTGCCTTTATTGAAAAAGCTGCAAGAAGAAAACTTAGGATGCTCGAGATCGCAGGCAGCCTAAGCGACTTAAGAGTGCCACCTGGTAATCGCTTAGAAAAACTAAATGGCGACTGGAATGGCTACTACAGCATCAGAGTAAATGATCAGTGGCGGATATGCTTCCAATGGACTCAGCAGGGGCCGCAAGAAGTTCAAATCGTTGATTATCACAACTAGAGGAGAGGTTATGGCGAAGACAATTAAAAAGTTAGATCCAGTTACTCCTGGAGAAATTCTTTGGGAAGAATTTTTAGTTCCGATGAATATCAGTCGGTATCGGCTAGCGAAAGAAATTGGTGTCCCAGCGCAGCGAATCGGCAACATAGTTATGGGAAAACGCGCAATTACTGCGGATACCGACTTACGCCTGTGTAAGTACTTTGGATTATCTGAAGGATATTGGATGCGGGCTCAGGCCGCCTGTGACTTGGAGATTGCAAAGAGCGCTATCGAGGCGGAGCTAAAGAAAATCATCCCTATCTCGTCGTGACGATTAGGCACGAATCCGCCATAACCGCCGTACTATGGAAGAGAAGACAAATTCGTAGGCTCGCAATTTGCGCCGTTACTCAGAAAGTTTGAAAAATGGAATTAATCCTTTGGGTTTTGGCAGCAGTTCTAGTTCTTTCGGGAATCAAAAAGATCTTTGGCGGCGATGTGTTAATGGGAATTGTGTTTATTGTGGTTGGGCTATTAGTTGGTCCAGGTGGAACGAGCCTTTTCGTTTAGCTGACCTTGACCAGGTAAGCGGAATCTAAATGATTCCCTGATCAAGTCCTTCGAGAACTTCTTGAGCCCTAACACGTAATTCCGGTAAGTCACTTAGGCGCTTCAACCCATTTACTTGTTGACCCATTCGATGATTCTTTGCAAATACTTCCTTGTTTCGATCCAAGAAATCCCAATACAAAGTTGTGAACGGGCAAGCATTATCGCCAACACGTAGTTTTGGATCGTATTCACAACCTTTGCAGGATTGCGTCATGCGGTTGATGTATGCACCACCGGCTGCATAAGGCTTAGTCATCAGTTTTCCAGCATCAGCATGCAAGCCCATACCGATCACATTTGGAACCATGACCCATTCACTGGCATCAATGAATTGTTCGCGCATCCAGTCAAGAAATTCCAGTGGCTTAGTGCCGGTAATCAGCGCGAGATTACTCAAAATCATTAGTCGCGGAATGTGATGTGTCCATGCTCGAGTTTCAATGTCAGAAACAATGCTCTTGACACAATTCATTTTGGTTTTGCTTGAGTCCTGAAATAGGGGGAGAAGTTTGCGCTGCGCGTTCAACTGATTGTTATCTCGATACTCCGCGCCTAAGTGCCAATACATCCCATTGAGATATTCTCGCCAACCAATTATTTGCCTAACGAAGGCTTCAACTGAACCAATTGGCGCATGACCTGCGTGGTATTCAAGCAAGACTGCATCGATAACTTCGGAGGCATGAAGCAAACCATTATTTAGGTATGGACTCAGTAACGAATGATGCAGCGCCCAACTATCAACCGAGACGGCATCTTCATATGGCCCAAAATCAACCAAGCTGGTCTTGATGAAGTGGGATAACTGCGCCAGCGCTCCCGCCCGAGTAGTAGCCCAAGTTTTAGTTGGCTGCATGTCCAGCTCTGCACAGACTTCAAGATCGATTTCATCTCGCTCGTGCTCTAGATACTTAGGCCAACTGTAATTCTTTGGTGGCGGCAGGCGGTTATCCTTATCGAAGTTCCAAACCCCAGAATCTGGTTTTCCATTTTCAACCATTATGTTCAGACGGATTCGCTGCGCCCGATAGAAAGTCTCCATCAGAAAAGACTTTTGCTTATCAGCCCAAAGCTTGAAATCGACTCGAGAAGTTAGAAAGAAATCATTTGGCACATACTCCACGCCAAAGCCCTGCAACTGTTGGTACTGCACAAACGACGATGGCTCAGCGGAATAAATAGGTAACTTGCCTAATGTCTTTTGGATCTGCTTTAAGCCATCAATGGTTGTTGGGCTTTTGAGATACGTAACGTCAAAGCCGGCAAGCTCAAGCTCCTTGTCAAAGTGTCGAGCTGATGAGATCAGAAAGAATAGGCGTTCTTTGTGCCAAGGCCGACCAGACGTCATGCGAGCACTTTCAATCAAAACTATGTGATCAGTCTTTGGATCCGCATCTTTCAAAACGCCATAGTTGAGATTTAGGTGATCAAAAGGAATGTAGAGAATGCGCTTGGTCATTTTGATTTGCATTTCTGGGAACAATACTTAACGTTTTCCCAATCGCGCTGCCACTTTTTACGCCACTCAAACTCCAGGCCACAGGCAATGCAAGTTTTTGGCGCAAAGCCATTCTTAGTTTGAGCAACGCGGGGCATACCCAAACCTTATTGGGAATAGAGGACAGCGGCAGAATTTGAATTCAAATTGATTCAAACTGTTTAAGCCACACCAACTTTTACGGTAACCCGACTACTGGATCCATATTTGGTAATCGCTTCAACAGTAACTGCGTACTGGGTCGCGTTCTTCAGGCCAGTAAATGTGTGTGTACGCAACTTGGTGGTTTTGGTGAAAGTTTTCCCACCACCAGTAATAATCACTTTGTATCCCGTGATTGAAGCGCCGCCGGTATAGCTTGGTGCGCTCCATGCAACAGTTGCTGAGCCCAGACTCGTTGACCTCGCAGTTACTGCGTTGACTGGTAAAGGAGCGGCATTTTTAACTTTAAGCTGCACAACTCCAGTCGAGACCGCGCCCTTAGTCTTTACTTTGTAAGTACCGGACTTGTTTGCGCAAACTTTTAAAGTTGCCTTTCCTGAAGAGTTGGTCTTTGCGGACAAAACTCTGCCTTTACATTTTTGTGAAGACCCACTTGGAGCAGTTATTGACAGGGTGTAGCCAGATTTTGAACTAACACCCTTCAGGGAAACTGGCACATTAACCAGTGCGCCAGATGAAACTGTCTGCGCTGACTCGTTTACTTCAATCCATGGCATTTCATCCAGCACAACATTAGTGCTAGCTGTTGTGAGGTCAACAAATTTTGTCTGGACAAGGACCCCATCGTTATAGGTAACTTTTGCTCTGGGAGTTCCCGATACAAACCCACTAGCCTGGAACCATCCTTGATCATTAGTTGAACCTGATGATGCACTTGGCAGGTTGTAAGCAATTTCCTCAACAGCCTTGTATGAATCAAGTCCAGTAACAGAAATGGATGCTCCCAGAACCGGCTCACCATTAGGTAGTTTTACATTTATCTTGTAGGAACCTTTGCCCGTCGCTACCGGGACGGTGACATTATGGATAGCCTGCCCAAGTTCGACTGTCCGCGTGAAAGAGATCGATTCTCCCGTTGACGATTGAAGGCCATTAACCGTGATGGTTCCAGTGCCAGCGGCAACTCTAGGGAAGTCCAAAACTCCAGTACTTGGCACGCCGTAGTTTGTCGCCGATGCGTAAGACTCATCATCAAGCGCCCAACTAACAGCGCCACCGGTTAGTTGGCGACCATCAGATAACTTGAAGTTAAAGCGCATGCTTCTGGTCCCCGTAGTTGCAGCGTAAAAAATTTGCGATGGTTCGCCGTATCCAGCCAAGGAATATGCTCTGACCCGTACTTGATATGAAGTAGCACTTACGAGACCGGATAAGGTTACTGATTTACTTGTAGTTTCTAAGTTCTGCCAGCTGGACCCGTTAGTCGACCACTCAACCTTGTACTTCTCGATTGGCAAAACTTGCCCAGAAAAACTTCCGTCGGTAGAGACTCCATCACCAAGTTGGCCGCTTGATCCCTGGCCCCAGCACCTTATTGTCGAATCCTCAAGGATCGCACAAGTGTGGGTACTTCCAGCAATCATTTGATTTATATTTGAGAGCCAGGTAACTCCGATAGGTGTAGCACTGCTTTGAATTGAGCCATTACCAAGCTGTCCAAGGCCACCATTTCCCCAGCACTTTATGGCTTTATCTTCCAGTCGTGCACAGGTATGAGATAGTCCAGTTGTAATCTGAGTAGCACTTGATATCCCCGCAACGCTGACGGGGCTAATCTTTTTGTAGGTCGAACCCACAATAAATCCAGTACCAAGTTGCCCAGACGACCCCAATCCCCAGCATTTGATTGTTTTGTCTTCAAGTAGTGCACAGGTATGGGAGCCACCTGCGTCAACTTGGGTGGCGTTTGAGATGTTTACAACGATGACTGGGCTAATCGCCCTGTATGGAGAACCACCAACTAAAACTCCAACTCCAGTACCAAGTTGCCCAGACGACCCCAATCCCCAGCATTTGATTGTTTTGTCTTCAAGTAGTGCACATGTATGGGAACCACCTGCATCGACCTGGGTAGCACTTGAGATGTTTACAACTGAATTTACTGGTGTGACCTCTCTATAGGTTGAACTTACAACTCCCGTACCAAGTTGCCCAGAGGATCCCAATCCCCAGCATTTGATTGATTTGTCTTCAAGTAGTGCGCATGTATGAGAATTGCCAGCGGTAATTTGGGTAGCGTTTGAGATGTCTAAAACATCAACAGGTATGCCGCTAGATGTTGTGGCATTGTTTCCAAGTTGCCCAGAGGATCCCAATCCCCAGCATTTGATTGATTTGTCTTCAAGTAGTGCGCATGTATGAGAGTTGCCAGCGGTAATTTGGGTAGCGTTTGAGATGCCCAAAACATCAACAGGTATGCCGCTCTCACCTGGGGTTTCAGCCCCAAAGGCGTTACCAAGTTGCCCATTTGAATTCAAGCCCCAGCACTTTACTGTTTTGTTTTCAAGTAGTGCGCAGGTGTGAGAACTGCCAGCGGTAATTTGGGTGGAGCTTGAGATCCCACTTACGTCACCGCGATTCCGAAAGCTAATACCTAGCGAATTTGCGTTGCGTGATGCCTGCTTAACACCTATAGGTGCAATCGGAAGTGCGGTAGTTGCAGCGACCAGAGTTGAACTTGGTTGGCCCCAGCCAACCAATGAGTATGCGCTAACTCTAACTTGATAAGAACTTCCAGGACTCAGTCCAGTAATTGTTGCGCTGGTATCTGTGGTCTCTATACTTTCCCAATTGGAACCATCGGTTGACCATTCGACCTTATAGTTGTCGATACTTAAGCCATCTGCTTCTGGAGCGGTCCAAGTAAGATCCACGCTTGTGGGCTTAATTGTCGATTGAGTTAATTCACTGGGCGAACTTGGGGGAAAAGTAGTCCGCATGGTTACAGGAGAACTTGGTTGACCCCAGCCAACGACTGAATACGCACTAACTCTAACTTGATACGAAGCACCATAACTTAGTCCAGTAATTGTTGCCTCAGTATTTGTGGTTTCCAAGCTTT
>JBIIAS010000006.1:0-24104 GCA_044239795.1 Candidatus Nanopelagicales bacterium
GAAACCAGCGCTTATGACTACGCCTTACAAATCGATAAGGGCGAACGCACTGTCGTTGGCGTTAACAAGTTTGCGATTGACGTTGAAGAGAAATATGAACCACTGCGAGTCGATCCGGCTATCGGGGAACAGCAAGTGGCTCGTCTGCAGGCAATTAGAGATTCTCGAAACAACGCGGATGTTACGCGCGCGCTTGATTCCTTGAAGCGCGCTGCTGAATCATCAGAGAACGTAATGTACCCAATGAAGGAAGCCTTGGCTGCAAAGGCAAGTGGCGGCGAAGTAGCCGACGCACTTCGCGAAGTCTGGGGCCGTTACAACCCACCAGATATTTTCTAGTCGCCCAGCCGATAACATAGTGGTGGTCGTGAAAACCCTGCTGGCTAATGTGAGATCGGCGGTTCATGAACCTAGTCATTGGCGGTTTCAATGTCTGCAGCAAGCGAAAATCCGAACTCAATGCATCAATTTGATTCTGAGTTAACTGACCAAGTTTTTGATTACATGCGGGATCGGCTATCGATGCCCGATGTGCCACTAGATTTTCCTGGGGACCCAAAGGTATTGGCCGATGCAATCTCTGGATTGATTAAGCCTGAAGGCAACTCAGCCTCAGAAGTTCTAAAGCTCTACGACGAAGTCATATCACGTGCGGTTGTATCTGGTGATAGTCCTCGCTTTATGGCATTCATTCCTACGGCACCGACTAAAGCAGCGCTGCTTTTCGACATGATCGTCTCGTGTGCCTCGATCCAAGGAATCTCTTGGCTTGAAGCAGCTGGTTCCATTTCGGCGGAGAATCAAGTTTTACGCTGGATGGCTGATGCAGCTGGGTTACCTGAATCAGCGGGAGGCACATTTGTATCCGGTGGATCTGCAGCTAACTTAGCTGCGCTAACTGTAGCTCGAGATTCTGGCCGCCAGCGCCTGCTTGGTGGCAAGAGATTGCCAGTGCGAATCGCATTAAGTAAACAAGCCCATTCCTCAATTGGAAATTCACTTGGAATTTTAGATATCGAACCACTCATTGTTGAAACCTCTGGCTTTGCTATGACCAAGGCAGATCTAGAGCGGGCACTTTCAACAGTAAATGCAATCGATGCCCCAGTAGTTGGCGTAGTTGCTACGGCCGGAACCACTAACGCAGGAATCATTGATGACCTTGCAGGCATCAGCGAAATAGCTCGTGCTCATGAAATGTGGTTCCACGTGGATGCTGCGTATGGTGGAGCAGGATTACTTGCTCCGTCGGTGCGAGATCAATTCAATGGAATAGAATTTGCGGATTCGATAACAATGGATCCTCATAAATGGTGGTTCTCACCATTTGATGTGGCTGCGATCCTTTACAAGAATCCAAAGTTGGCAGCCTCAGTTCATACTCAAGATGCTTCGTACCTTGATGTGCTGCACGAAGATGACTCACTTATCAATCCAACTGATCTGGCTTACCACCTAACACGTCGAGCCAGAGGGCTACCGCTGTGGTTCTCGGTGGTTGTAAATGGAACCAAGGCCTATAGCGATGCCGTTGAGGCCTCAATCTCATTAACTAATGAAGTGGCAGAGTACATCAGAGTTCACGCTGATTTGGAACTCGTAATCGAGCCTTCGCTTTCGGTAGTTTTGTGGCGTCGAAAGGGCTGGAATCCGAAGGATTATCGGGATTTGCAGGACCGTTTGATCGAATCGCAGACAGCATTTGTAACGCCAACTTCATGGCAGGGCGAAACTGTAGGCCGGTTTGCATTCGTGCACCCAGGGACCACAATCGAGATGGTTATGGAAGTTTTCGCGAACATTTAATTGCGAGAGAATAGATCTGTGACAAGCGTTGTAATCATCGGTGGTGGCCCAGGAGGCTACGAGGCTGCATTGGTGGCCTCCCAGCTAGGTGCCGAGGTAACTCTGATTGAGCGTGATGGCATTGGTGGCGCAGCAGTTCTGACTGACGTGGTTCCCAGTAAAGCCCTGATTGCCGTAGCTGAAGCTGCAATCGACACTAAAGGTAGCTCTGCAATTGGAGTTCACGCAACGAACGTCACAATTGACATCGCTGATGTGAATTCCAGATTGAAGAAATGGGCAGCCACACAAAGCTCAGACATTTCGCAGCGCCTAAAGGCGCAAGGCGTAAAGGTGCTGACTGGAACAGCAGAACTTGTTGATGCTGGAACCGTTAAAGCCAAACTCAATGACGGAAGGGAAGTCAGCTTTAGTGCTGAAGTGATTTTGTTGGCAACTGGTGCTCGACCTAGAGAACTAAGCAGCGCAGTAGTTGATGGTGATCGCATCTTGAACTGGAAGCAACTTTATGAATTCACTGAGCTGCCTCCAGAATTGATTGTTGTTGGTTCCGGTGTTACGGGCGCAGAATTTGCCGGTGCTTACCAGGCCCTTGGTTCCCAAGTGACTTTAGTTTCATCACGCGATCAAGTGTTACCTGGTGAAGATTCGGAAGCTGCGAGAGTTGTACAAGACGTTTTCGCTAAGCGAGGTATGAAAGTTCTTTCTCAAAGTCGGGCAGTTAAAGTAACTCGTACTGAGTCTGGGGTTGCCGTAGAACTAGCATCGGGTGAAGTGATTACCGGATCACACTGCTTGATGGCTGTTGGTTCATTGCCTAACACCGAGAACATCGGATTAGCTCAAGTTGGAATCAAGACCAATGATGCTGGATTCATTGAAGTGGACAAGGTTTCGCGCACCAGCGTACGAGGTGTTTATGCTGCTGGCGACTGCACTGGCGTGATGATGTTGGCATCTGTTGCAGCAATGCAAGGACGAATTGCAATGTGGCACGCACTTGGCGATTCAGTGCACCCGCTAAACCTTGAAACTGTTTCTAGCAATGTGTTTACTGATCCAGAGATTGCGACGGTCGGTGTTAGCCAAGCTGACTTAGATTCCGGTGCTGAACTAGCCAACGTTTTCAATCTTCCGTTAGCTACAAATGCCCGAGCCAAAATGCAGGGCATCTCGGAAGGCTTCGTAAAGATCTTTTGCCGTCCAGACACTGGCGTAATTGTGGGCGGGGTAGTTGTGGCACCAAAGGCAAGTGAATTGATCTTTTCGATCGCACTAGCAGTCGAACACAGGCTTACCGTTGACCAAATGTCTCAGACCATAACGGTCTATCCGTCATTGTCTGGATCGATCGCAGAAGCTGCTCGGCAGTTACACCAAACCCAAAACTTGAACTAAGTTTTACTTGATCTCAGTGAGTATTGATCAAGTTTTACTTGATCTCCATAAGTTCAGTGCCAGTTGGAACTGTAGTTCCAACTTCAGCGTTTAGGCCTGTAACAATTCCAGCTTTGTGAGCATTCAACGGCTGTTCCATCTTCATGGCCTCTAGAACCACAACTAGGTCGCCTTGAGCTACCTCTTGGCCTTCGGTAACTGCGATCTTGACGATTGTGCCCTGCATTGGCGCAACTACTGCGTCACCGCTACCTGCAGCGCCAGACTTCTTTCCGATCTTGCGGGTTGACTTCTTAGCGCCACCGCCAGATCCAATCGACATGTCGCCAGGCAAAACTACTTCGATGCGTCGGCCATTAACTTCAACCGTGATTGGGTTACGTGATTCTGGTTCAGCAAGTTCACCAGCGCCACCTGAGAAGGCTGGAATTGTGTTATTGAATTCGGTTTCTATCCAACGAGTGTGGACTGAAAATGGAGTGGCAGCATCAGCTGGTGCGAAAGCCGGATCGCTCACAACTGCGCGATGGAATGTAAGTGCGGTTGCAATGCCATCAATTTCAAATTCAGCTAGTGCTCTGCGGGAACGCTCAAGAGCTTCTTGGCGATCACGACCAGTAACAATCAACTTAGCCAAAAGGGAATCAAAGTTACCGCCGATTATGTCGCCCTTGGTGAAACCTGAATCCAGGCGGATACCTGGACCACTTGGTGGATTCCAAACAGTTAGTGAGCCAGGTGCTGGTAAGAAACCTCGACCTGGATCTTCGCCATTGATACGGAATTCAATAGAGTGACCACGTAGCTCAGGATCGCCGTATCCAAGTACTTCACCTTGGGCAATACGGAACTGTTCGCGCACTAAGTCGATTCCAGCAACCTCTTCGGAGACCGGATGTTCAACCTGGAGACGAGTATTAACTTCTAAGAATGAAATGGTGCCATCAAGTCCGATCAAGAACTCACAAGTTCCAGCTCCAACATATTTTGCTTCTTTCATGATGGCCTTACTGGAGTTGTAAAGTTCATCAATTTGAGCCTGGGACAAGAATGGCGCTGGCGCTTCTTCAACAAGCTTCTGGTGACGACGCTGCAGCGAGCAGTCGCGAGTTGAAACGATTACTACGTTTCCATGTTCGTCAGCAAGACACTGAGTTTCAACGTGACGTGGGTTGTCCAAGTAACGTTCAACGAAACATTCACCGCGACCAAATGCAGCTACTGCTTCGCGAACTGCAGAATCAAAAAGTTCTGGAATTTCTTCGAGGTTGCGGGCAACCTTAAGTCCACGTCCGCCACCACCAAAGGCTGCCTTGATTGCAATTGGTAGGCCATGCTTCTTTGCGAACGCAACAACTTCTTTGCTGTCCTTAACTGGATCAGGAGTTCCTTGAACTTGTGGCGCACCTGCGCGAGATGCAATGTGTCGCGCGGAGACTTTGTCGCCCAAATCGCGAATTGCTTGCGGTGGTGGACCAATCCAAATAAGTCCGGCATCAATTACGGCCTGGGCAAATTCAGCGTTCTCGGAAAGGAAACCGTAACCTGGGTGAACTGCGTTGGCCCCAGATTTTTTGGCTGCATCAATAAGTTTTTCAATCACTAAGTAGCTTTCAGCAGCACTGCTGCCACCTAGTGCAAAGGCTTCGTCAGCGGCCTTTACGTGCTGGGCATCACGATCTGGATCTGCATAAACTGCCACACTGGCAATGCCCGAGTCAGCACAGGCGCGGGCTACACGAATCGCAATTTCGCCACGATTAGCAATCAGAACTTTTTCAATCTTGCGACTGGTGCCCACTTGAACTCCTAGAACGGCCTTTGGTCCCTCAAGTCTATTAGTCCCATAGTTGGGTCCACTCAATGCTCATTTCTTTGGAAAATTCCCGAAGTAGAGCCAAGGAAATACCGCCAACTGCAGGACTATCTCCAGTCATCTTGGTTATGAAGGCCGCAGACTTTCCCTCGTGTGTAAAGCCGCCAGCTACCGAAAGTGGTTCACCACTTTCTACATAAGTTGTGATTTCGGCATCTGAGACATCAGCAAATTCCACTTTTGCGCCTGCAACACCGCTTCGGACTTGGCCACTTACTAAATCCATAACCCAATGTCCAGTATGAAGATAGCCAGATTTACCACGCATGGCTTTCCAGCGATCGATCGCAACATCGGGAGTTCCAGGTTTACCAAACGATTTGCCTTCAAATTCCAGCATGGAATCTGCCGCAATCACCAAAAGATTTCGATTTTCCGTTACGGTAATTTCCTTGACTACTGCCTCACCTTTTGCAGTAGCTAATGCAACGCATAGATCTGCAGTATTGATTGGGCTCAACTTTTCTGCAATAGCTTCTTCATCTACATGACTAACTTGAACCAGTGGCGAGATGCCAGCATTCTTCAGAAGTGAATAACGAGATGTGGAAGCTGAAGCCAGCAATACAGTGCGAGACATTTATCTACTACCGATAGAAAGATTTAGTACGGGTGGGGAAGTGCGGATCGACGCCAAGTTCCCGCACCATGCTCAAAAGATTTGCGCACACCACGATGTGCAGCATTCCACTCGGGACGTAACTGTGAGCGCTTGCTTGCCAAGCTGGCAGCAGCTGCTTGAGCTGTAATCACCATTAGTACTGCAGCCAACTCTTCATCTGTTGGCTGGCCCCGTACGACGCGAATTTCTTGACTCACAGTGGAATGTTTCCATGCTTCTTAGGAGGCAAGATCTGTCGTTTGCCACGCAAAGAACGAAGGGCGCGAATCACCATTACGCGAGTTTCGCTTGGGACAATCACGCGATCAATGTATCCGCGCTCCGCTGCAATGTATGGATTAGCAAACTTGTCGTCGTATTCCTGAAGTAGCTTGGCGCGCTCGGCCTCAGGATCTTTAGCTTCAGCCAATTCTTTACGGTAAAGCACGTTGACCGCGCCTTGAGCACCCATTACCGCGATCTGAGCACTTGGCCATGCCAAGTTGATGTCAGCACCTAAGTGCTTTGAGCCCATAACGTCGTAAGCACCGCCGTAAGCCTTGCGCGTAATGATTGTTACTAGTGGAACTGTTGCTTCTGCGTATGCGTAAAGAAGTTTCGCACCGCGACGAATGATACCTTGCCATTCTTGATCCGTACCAGGTAAGAAACCTGGTACGTCAACCAAGGTGATAACTGGAACATTGAATGAATCGCAAGTTCTGACGAATCGCGCAGCTTTTTCACTGGCATCAATGTCTAGGGTTCCAGCAAACTGCATCGGCTGGCTGGCGACAACACCAACCGGTCGGCCTTCGACTCGGCCATAACCACAAATGATGTTTGGCGCAAAGAGAGCTTGAGTTTCCAAGAACTCACCATCATCAACAATGGTCTCGATCACCTTATGCATGTCATATGGCTGATTTGGTGAATCCGGAATGATTGTGTCGAGCAACAAGTCTTCGGCAGAAATTTCCATGTCAGTTTCAACATCTAGGTATGGAACTTCGTCCATGTTGTTACTTGGTAGGAAAGACAAAAGATTCTTCACATACTCGAGAGCGTCATCTTCATCTGATGCCATGTAGTGCGCAACACCTGACTTTGTGTTGTGAGTCCGCGCGCCGCCTAAATCCTCGAATGCAACTTCTTCACCAGTAACAGTTTTAATAACTTCAGGGCCAGTAATAAACATGTGTGAGGTCTTATCAACCATCACAATGAAGTCCGTTAAGGCAGGGGAGTAAACCGCGCCACCAGCACATGGACCAAGGATTAGTGAGATCTGAGGAATAACACCAGATGCGTGGGCATTGCGCTTAAAGATTTCGCCGTATAGACCGAGCGAAACCACACCTTCTTGGATGCGAGCGCCACCTGAATCGTTAATGCCAATCATCGGTACGCCAGTCTTAAGCGCTAAGTCCATAACCTTGCAAATTTTTTCGCCGAAAACTTCTCCAAGCGAACCACCGAAAACTGTGAAGTCCTGGGCGAACACACAAACCTGACGGCCATCGATAGTTCCGTAACCAGTGATTACGCCATCGCCGTAGGGGCGTGACTTTTCCATGCCAAAGTTGTGAGAGCGATGTCGAGCTAAACCGTCGATTTGTTGGAATGAGCCTTCATCCAAAAGGCGCTCAATGCGCTCCATCGCAGTTAACTTGCCACGAGCATGCTGCTTATCTACGGCCTCGGAACGACGGTTGGCTGCGTCATTGCGACGCGCCTCGAGATCTGCGATCTTCCCAGCAGTTGTATGGATGTCGATCCCATTATTGGCTGTTTCGGCGCTCACTTGTTCCTCCGTACTAGTCCTTCGCCTACCCTAGCGATGTGGATATAAAAGATGTGAAACGCGGGCGTCCAGCGCTTGATCCTGCTCTCATATTAAGTGAGTTAGCCAAGACTTCCTCGAAATGGCTCGATATCAAGGTCTTTGCTCAAGTTGAGTCAACCAATGACCTTGTCATTGCACAGTTCTCCAACTATTCCAACGATTCAGTATTCGCAATAACAGCTGATGAACAAATCAAGGGCCGAGGCCGATTACAGCGAGAGTGGCAAAGTCCATTTGGAGCTGGAATCGCGCTGAGCGTAGCGATCCCGACCAAATTCTTTAAGTGTGAGATTTCTGCAATTCCGCTCCTGGTTGGAATCGCAGCCAACAACTGCCTGACTGCACTTGGTGCGAATGCAAAGTTAAAGTGGCCAAACGATTTAATGCTTGCATCTGAAACCAAAGAGCTAAAAAAAGTAGGCGGCATTTTGGTTCAGCGTGAGGGAACACACGTTGTAGTTGGAATTGGCATAAATACCGACCTGAAAGAAGATGAATTACCAACTGAAGTTGCGACCTCTTTGGCACTTGTTGGTATTCACGCAAATCGGGAATCCTTGATTGCAGGCTTACTCGTGGAGCTAGAGAGAATTACTCATTTAGATTCAGGGCAATGGTTACCGCTATATGCTCAAGCAAGTTCAACAATTGGAACTGAAGTTTCAGTAGCTAGGACAGTAGATTCCGTTGTGACAGGGAAGGTGACAAATGTGCTGGCCACTGGAGAGCTAGTGCTACAAACCGAGCAGGGAATTGTTGAAGTATCTTCTGGAGATGTACTGCAGGTAAGGCCAACTTTGCCCTAGGACACTAAACTGCGAAGTGTGACGCGGATATTGGTAGCAGAGGACGATCTTGAGATCGCTGGACCGTTAGTGCGCACACTTCAAGGTGGCGGTTACTCAGTTGCTCTTGTTGGCGATGGCCTAAGTGCACTCGAAAAAGCAAAGACCACAAAACCAGACATGATTGTTTTGGATTTGGGCTTACCAAATATGGATGGCCTAGATGTCTGTCGAAACCTTAGAGCGCAGAAGTTGGACATGCCAATTTTGATTCTCACGGCGCGAACCTCAGAGCTGGATTTAGTTGTTGGGCTTGATGCCGGTGCTGACGACTACATCATGAAGCCTTTTAAATCTTCAGAGCTACTAGCTAGATTGCGCGCTTTAATGCGACGCGTTGATGGTCATGACGTAACTGAGTTAATTGGTAATGGCATTGTGTTAAACACTGAGGCTCGCACTTGCATAAGCAATGAAGTTGAAGTCGCACTGACTTCAACGGAATATCAACTATTAGAACTACTGATGCGAAATTCTGGTCGAGTAATTAGCCGTCAACAAATTTTGCGTGATGTTTGGAATACAGACTGGTCAGGCTCAACTAAGAATCTTGACATGCATGTCTCGGCTTTGCGTCGAAAACTTGGGGAAGAAGGCGAACACATCTCCACAATTCGTGGACTTGGGTTTAGATTCGATCGGACCTAGACATGCAACAGAGGCTGTTTAGATTTTTCGTTCTTGCCATACTTCCTTGGGTGGTTCTCCTGGCAGTAGTAGCGAATCTTTGGTTTCTGGATTCAAATCAAACTTCAAATTCAAACGCACTATTTGCTAACTCATCTGTACTTAGTTTTGGCATTCAAGCGATTGTTGGACTAACGGCGGCGCTAGTTGTATTTGCTTCTCAAGCACTCGCGAAGGCAACAGTTCGACCATTTGAGACCTTACTGAGCCAAATCAATTTGATTACTACCAGACGTTCAATTTCACCACCTGAAGAGACTGGAATGCGCGAAGTTGATTTAACCATCAACAATCTTTTTTTGGCAGCAACTGATGCCCAGCGTCGGCTTGATGCCGAGCGTACTCTTGCAGCTGACGTTTCTCATCAGCTCAGATCGCCGCTAACGGCACTTTCGCTTCGCCTAGAACAAATCTCGCAGGATACAAAAGACACAAATGTTCAGCAAGATTCCATCGCAGCACTTGGTCAAGTAGATCGTTTAGTTAAGTTGGTAGAAGGATTGCTGACCACTTGGCGGTCAACCACAGACCGCGATCTTACTGAGATAAATGTATCTGAGTTACTTGCAAGCGTTAGAGAAAGATGGCTGACTAAAGTTCAATCTTCTGGTCGAAAGATTGTTGTTACCTGTGAGCCTGACTTGGCAGCCCTTGGCACGCCGGAAGTTCAGGAACTTGTCCTGTCTGTACTAATTGAAAACTCACTACAGCATGGGGCAGGAACCATTGATATATCCGCGCGAGATTTTCAATCTTGGGCCTTGATTGAGATCAAGGATGAAGGAAATGGCATCTCACAAGATATTGAAAGTACCTTGATGACGCAGGGTGCAACTACTGGTGGCACAGGGCTTGGTTTGGCCTGGGCACGAAACCAAGTTGCTTCTGATGGAGGCCGACTCGAGTTACGAAGTTTAAAGCCAGCAATCTTTGGAATATTTCTAATGTCAGTTGGATCCAGTTCAGAAAAAACTGTTTAGCTGTTTTGCTCAACACTAGAAACATCGTTTGGGAAAACCCAATTGTGGTAGCCCCAAAATCTAAAAATGGTTCCTAGGATTAGTCCAACAACATTTGCGCTGATGTTGTCTGCAAGTGCGCTTTCAAATCCAAGTAAATAATGACTTACCCAAAGACAAGAAAGCGAAATGATCATTCCAGCAGCGTTGAAAACAAAAAATAATGTGTATTGACGACGGAAAGAAGATCGGGAACGATCTTTGAAGGTCCAATTTCGATTTCCAAAGTATGCAAAAGTCGTCGCAAACAAAACGCTTACTACTTTGGCGGTAAGAGGCTTGTCATATAGCGGCCCTTCGCCACCTGCAAATCTCAAAAGGTTAAAAATGGTCAGGTCGATTATGTAGGCCACTAATCCGATGACACCGAACTTGCCAAGCTCATTGCGCATTTTGGTGACGAAATCCTTAAGCAGCATCCCCTTAGATTAGCCAACGTTTACAGGCATTACTCCAATCGGTACCGAGGTTTCTCATTCGTGAGGTAAATTTGGCATTCAAATAGCGTTAATAGGGAGTGCCGAAATGGGTCAGCGCATCTTGGTCATCGAGGATGATCAATCTATTGCTGAGATCGTGGGTATTCTGCTGCGCGCTGAGGGATTTGAAGTCTCTTATTGTGCTGATGGCAATCAAGCTCTAAACGCGTTTCAGGTTGTTAATCCAGATTTGGTTTTACTCGATTTAATGCTTCCAGGCAGAGATGGCATTGAGATTTGCCGAGCAATTAGGGAATCCAGTGGTATTCCAATCGTTATGTTGACGGCTAGAAGCGATACCAATGATGTTGTCACCGGTTTAGAAGCCGGAGCTGACGACTATATAGTTAAGCCAATCAAGAATGAAGAATTGATTGCCAGAATCCGAGCTCGCTTAAGAAACATTGAAGCACCGGCAGTAAATGAGATTAGTGTTGGCGATCTAGTCATAGATGTAGCGGGTCATGGCGTTAAGCGTGGCGAGATAAACATTCCGCTCACAGTTTTGGAATTCAAATTACTTGTAACGCTAGCTAAACGTCCTTGGCAAGTTTTTTCGCGTGAAGCGTTACTAGAAGAAGTTTGGGAGTACCAACACGCTGCAGATACCAGGCTGGTTAATGTGCATGTGCAAAGACTTCGAGCAAAGATCGAAATTGATCCAGAGCATCCTGAAATTGTTGTCACCGTTCGAGGGGTTGGCTACAAGGCAGGGCAAACCTAAACTGTGAGCGCTCTAGCTCGAGAAAAGACTTCGATACGAAGCCACTGGAGAAGAAATCTACAGCTTCGTCTGCTCATCTTGACCTTTGCAATCTCTGCAACAGTGTTAAGTATTGTGGGCGTGCTTCTAGTCAATCAAGTAACCTCGGGTTTACTTGAAGCCAAACAACAAAGCGCCTTAACCGAGGCAACTGCTGCCAGACTAGAAGTTCAACGACTCCTTGACGCCTCCGATGTCGGACTGGTGGCACCTAACAACACCAGACTTGTTGATTCCGTTATCACCGCACTTGCAGTGCGTGCTGGATCTCCTGGAATCTATGATGCTTTGTTCTTGAGCGATCCACAGCTAGTGGGCGTGCCAGAGCGTGGAACTAAATTGATCTCAGAAGCATCTATTCCCGAAACACTGAGAACGGCAATTCGGGAACGCGATCGTCAAGCTTGGGCATATTCACAATTGATTTACGAGGGAGGTCTTACTTCACCAGGTCTTGTAGTTGGCTCTCCAGTATCTATTCCTCGAGTGGGAGCTTACGAACTGTACTTGTTATTCCCACTTGATAACGAGCAACGAACAATTGATCTTGTTAAGCAAGGCGTTGCGGCAACCGGAATCATTCTTTTGGTGAGTTTGATGGTGCTGGCATGGTTTGTGACCGCTCGAGTCACTGATCCAGTCAGAGAGGCAGCAGAAATTGCTGTCCAGATTGCTTCTGGTGACTTGGATCGGCGAATGCAAGTCAATGGTGAAGATGACATTGCTCGACTTGCTGGCTCGTTTAATGAAATGGCAACAAGCTTGCAAAGCCAAATCATCCGCCTGGAATCCTTATCTCAACTTCAGCAACAGTTTGTTTCGGACGTATCCCATGAGTTGCGAACGCCTTTAACAACGGTACGAATGGCAAGTGAAATGATTTACAACGCACGATCCGATTTCGATCCAGATATGGCTAGATCTGCAGAACTCCTCAGAAATCAAGTTGATAGATTCGATTTACTCTTGAGTGACCTACTCGAGATGAGCAAAATTGATGCAGGTGCGTCTCCGCTTGAAAGTGCCCCAGTCGATCTAACTTCGATAACTCAAACAATATTGAGTGATAATGAAGAAATTGCAGCCGAACACTCAACTAAATTTAAGTTTGCAAGTTCCGGTGATACAACTGTGACAGCTGATAAGCGCAGAGTTTCTAGAATCATCAGAAATCTAGTTGTGAATGCACTCGAGCATTGCGACGGCACTGATGTAGAAGTTGAAATCATCGGAAATGAGTCCTGTGTTTCCATTTCTGTAAGAGATCGTGGACAAGGTATTGCTGTTGAAGATCTTTCTAGAGTCTTTGGGCGCTTCTGGCGAGCCGATCCAGCGCGGCAACGAACGCTTGGAGGCACCGGTTTAGGACTTTCAATTTCTGCTGAAGATGCTGCTCTTCATGGTGGAATCATTGACGTCTGGGGTGCGCCAAATGAAGGAGCGCAGTTTGTCTTAACTCTTCCTCGCCTTGAACTAGGAGCGATTACCGATGTGGCTATCTCGGCGGGTGCACCATGAGGCTAAAACTTTACGGTGGCCTGCTATCCCTAGTAGTGCTGCTCAGCGGCTGTGCCGGAATTCCAAACTCTAGTGAGGTTTTCTACGGTGAAGAAGTTTCTGTAGATACTTCAGCTCAATTTGTGAGAGTAATTGCGCGACCACCCAGTGCAGGAATGAATCCAGAAGAGATTGTGCGGGGATTTTTAGATGCAAGTGCAGATCCATCTGGAAACTATGGAATTGCTCGCCAGTACTTGGACGTTGAGTCAGCTGAGACTTGGAATCCTCTGACGGGTATTGAGATTTATGAACCTTCAACAATTGAAGTTTCCGGAAGCTCCCCGACGCTTACGGTAAGTGCTGGAAAGTTAGGAACGATTTCAGATATAGGGAGATATCAAAGTGGCGATCCCGGTGCCCAGATTTCTAAGTCTTTCGAGCTCCAGCAAGACACAGGTGGACAGTGGCGAATTTCAAATCTAAATGATGGAATATTGCTTTCGAGCGGTGACGTGGATCGTTCATTCCGCAGTTTCCCGATTTACTTTTTCAATACTGAGTTTAATTCATTAATCACCGACAATGTCTTGGTGCCGGTAAGCAATTCTGGAGCTGCCACAACCTTGGTTCGATCACTTCTTGATGGGCCATCACCGTACTTGTCTCCAGTTGCAACAAGTGCTTTCCCGGTAGGCACAACTTTGACCTATGGTTCAGTTCCAATTACAAATGGAATTGCACAGGTTGATCTATCAGATGAGGTACTAGGCGCGGACGAGGTCACGAGACAGGCAATTTCTGCTCAATTAGTTTGGACTCTGAACATACTTCCCAACGTATCTGCAGTGCAGATTTCAGTATCTGGCCAACCGTTGGCACTGGCTAACATTGGGGCGCTTCAAACTATTCAAGACTGGCAGAACTTATCTACTTTGCCGAATCCCGCAGCCACGACCTTAAATGTGATCAGAAATGAAGAAATTTTTTCATCTGCCAATGGTTCGGAGAACTTGAAATATATTGCGCCAGCGCCATTGGTGTACACATCACTTAACTCGACGAGCACCCGGTTAGCGGTGGTTACAGCGGATCGCAAATCTCTTCAAGTAACTAACGCTTCTGAATCACAGTTTGAGATAGTTGCGCAAGGGGATGAGATTACTAAGCCAACATGGGATCGAGATGGAAACATCTACTTTTCAGACACAGGCGAAGGGGTGCGAGAGGTTTTAAGTGACGGTACCTTACGCCCCGTACTTGTTGACGTTTCAACGCTTGGTACAAATGATCAAGTTAAGCAGGTTGCGATAGCAAGTGATGGTGTTCGGGTAGCAGTTGTGCTTTCAGATGGAATCCAAGATGCAATTGCGGTTGGTGCTATATTCAAGACAGATTCGGAAACTAGGATCATCGGATTGCATCGAATTGAGCGATCCATAACCGCAGTGCGTGACATTGTTTGGAGTTCACCAACTTCTGTTGCGGTAATTGGCTCTGATGAATCCAGCAGTGAACTTCTTTTCAACGTGTCGTTACTTGATGGAAAAACACTATTGTTCAGCACGCCTGTTGGAGCACAGCAAATTTCCGTTGATGGAACTGGAAAGCTATATGTTTCTGCTGTTGATGGCGCAAGCCAACTGGTTTTCCAACAAAGCTTCGGATCCTGGACTCAAATTACAACTGGCATCGGTGGATTTTTCTCTGAGTGATTAACACCCAGAACTCGTAAACAAGTCCATTTTTAGAGTTTCATAAATAGATTTTTTCGACTCAGAATATCTTGTGTCAGTTCTAAAGCAATTAGTGTTTACACCCAGATGCGTAATCTGTTCCCGACTAGGAGCTGAGTTTTGTGTCACTTGCCTCAACACCGTTAAATCATTTAGAGCCAGGGATCTAACAGAACTCGAGGCTTGCTTCTGTGCAGGTGAGTATTCTGGTTGGCTTCGCGATTCAGTTATTTGTTATAAGAATGGGGATGCTCGATATACCGAGATATTGTCACAGCTCTTAGTTAATACATTTGCAAGATTTTTTGGATCCAACGACCTGACCTTAATCCCAATTCCTAGTTCACAACAAAAGGTGAAGGATCGAGGTTTTGATTCAGTGGCAAATCTCTGCGACCGATTTGCAAGAGATAAAAAAATAATCAAATTGGATGACTCGACTCTTTTTCTACGAAGACAAGTTGCAGATCAAGTTGGGTTATCCGCCGCACAACGCCATTCCAATCTGGATGGGGCTTTTGGTGTTCGTCGAACCTTGAACGGAATGGTTGTAGTTGTCGACGATGTAATTACGACTGGAGCCACCTTAAATAGTGCGGCTAAGGTACTCAAATTGGCAGGTGCCCAAAGAGTCTTTGCACTGGCTTTGTGCGGTACTCCAAAAACCAGATAACCTAAAGGCCGGCACCCACCCGGGTCCGTGATTGCGTTGCAAAGCAGTTCTTCGAAGTTGGTTTGCAACAAGCCGATGCCAGCCGCAGGCAAAGCGGTCCACGTAAGACGACTTTTGGTCGTTGAGCACGGTGCGGTTTAGAAGTAAGTCCTGCCTGTTCTTTGATCCAGATGGTCAAAATCAACAGCGAGGGTTAGTAGTGGCGATTGACGCTGCAAAAGCTCCAGCAGGCGAATGTGGGGTCGAAAATCAGGTCGGACGGGTGGGTGTCATTTTTTGCACTAATCAGAGGGGCACAAGAGGTGTCCATCCCGCGCAACTCAATAGTTCGCTGACCACTAGGTTTGAAACGTTGGGAGGCTTGGATGTCACAAAATCAAGGCTTAGATAAGCAAGATTTCATAATCAAGGCTCTTCCACTTTTCTTTGTCGCTATGACACTGCGACCTCTGACAACTTCTGTTGGTCCGGTACTTCCCGAGATCCGCGAAGACTTTGGGTTATCTGCAGCTGCTGGCTCTTTATTGAGCACACTTCCAATTCTCATGTTTGGTCTTGGTGCACTTCTCGTTCCTCGATTACTCCATCGAATTAGCCCAAACAAAGCGATTTCACTAAGTCTTCTTGCACTTGCCGTTGGTGGCCACCTTCGATTACTTCCTTTTGTTGTTGTTCTTTACTTAGGAACCATAATCATCGGACTTGGTGTCGCTGTTGGCAACGTAGTTCCTTCACTTATTACCCGAAGAGACTTTCCCACACGTATCGGTGGCGTGATGGGGATGATCGCTGGTGCGATTTCATTTTCTGCAGCAGTTGCAGCCCTCATTACCTACCCGATTGCCAATCGTCTCGGTTCCTGGCGGGAAGCGCTCGAGGTATGGGCAATCTTGCCACTCATAGTTTTTATCATTTGGCATTTCTATAAGCATCCACATACTCAAGATGTTCGTCTCGATACACCACACAACATGAAGGCCCTAGTCCGTAAACCATTGGCCTGGAGTTTGACGTTGTACTTCGGATTCCAGTCCATAAATTTCCATTCAATGAACACGTGGTTACCAACAATTTTGCGCGAAGCTGGAACTGATCCAACGACTGCTGGAAAGCAACTTGCACTATTGGTTTTGATCGGACTGCCTACTGGCTTGTTTGTGCCTCCGCTTGCTGCCAAGTTCACTTCGCAAGTTGGTCTTTGCGTTGGATTTGTTGTTGTGTTTGCCATAGGGCTTATTGGAGTTTATAGCTTTGCTATCTACGGTTTGTGGCCTGCGGCAACTTGGCTTTGGGTTTTCTTGCTTGGAGTCGGACTTGGCTCTTCATTCCCACTCGCTTTGACTTTAGTTCTATTGCGATCAGGTACTCCAGAAACTGCAAGAGATCTGGGCTCATTTATGCAAGGCGGTGGATATGTGATTTCGGCATTGGGTCCTTTAACTCTTGGGTTCCTGCGCGACATCACAAATTCTTGGTCAGCCGCATTCTTTGCACTCGGAGTTGCCTTATTGGTGCAACTTGTTTCTGGCGTCATTGTTTCGCGCCCAGTTTTGATTACTGAAGAGAAATGAAACAATGAGGTGTGCCAAATCGCCTCGTAGATTCAACATCGCCTTACCTGCTGCAACATGCTGACAATCCTGTGGATTGGTACCCATGGTCAGAAGAAGCATTTGAACTAGCTCGCACTCGCGATGTCCCAATTTTTTTGAGTGTTGGCTACAGCGCTTGCCACTGGTGCCACGTAATGGCACATGAGAGTTTTGAGAATCCATCAGTAGCGGCACTGATGAATGAATACTTCGTAAACATCAAAGTTGATCGGGAAGAGCTGCCAGCGGTTGACTCTTTGTACATGGAAGCCACACAAGCCATGACCGGACATGGTGGTTGGCCAAACTCAGTTTGGTTAGACCATGACCGTAGGCCTTGGTATGCCGGAACCTATTTCCCACCACGGCCATCCCATGGAATGCCGTCATTTACTCAGGTCTTACTTGCCCTTAATGACACTTGGACTGGTGAGCGGGAGCGAGTGAATGATTCCTCAGCCAGGATCATGGAACACATAGGATCGCGAAACGATCTAATTGTTAAAGCTAAAACCGATTTCACAAAGGAAGAAATATCATTTGCTGTTACTTCAGGTATCGAATCTCTGGCTTCATCCTTTGATCCAACCAACGGCGGATTCGGTGACGCTCCGAAGTTCCCTCCATCATTAGCTCTCGAGTTTTTGCTTCGAAATGAAGCATTGCAAAGACTGCAAGGAACTGAGCCAGATTTTCGCGGCATGCAAATGATCCAACACACTTGCAATGCCATGGCACGAGGCGGCATGTACGACCAACTTGGTGGTGGGTTTGCGCGCTACAGCGTCGACGCAACTTGGACGGTTCCACACTTTGAAAAAATGCTCTACGACAACGCCCAACTACTTTCTATTTATGCCCATTTGTACCGACTAACGGGCGACGAGCAAGCCTTGCGGATTACTACTGAAACTGCCGAATTCTTGACTCGCGAAATGCTGACCCCAGAAGGTGGATTTGCTGCCGCACTTGATGCTGACAGTATCGACATGGAAACTGGACATTCCGAAGAAGGTGCGTTCTATGCCTGGACGCCAAACCAAATTAGGGAAGTACTTGGTGGGGATCCACAAGGGGAATCCGATGCTGACTGGGTAATCCAACTTTGCAATGTAACTGAAACCGGAACTTTTGAACACGGCAAATCCGTGCTCACACTCCATCGCGATCCAGATGATTGGGATAGATGGAAGGCTTTACGGACAAAACTATTGACGGCACGTGAAGTAAGACCACGGCCTGGCCGAGATGACAAAATTGTCGCAAGTTGGAACGGCTTAGCCATCAGAGCTTTGGTTGATGCGGGCAGTGTCTGCAATCGACAAGACTGGATTGAATGCGCAACGCGTGCTGCAGATCTATTAGTAAGTACCCACTTGGGAGCTGATCAAAAGCACCCAAGCAGATTGGTCAGAGTTTCCCGCGATGGTAAAGCCGGACTTCATGCCCTTGGAGTCCTAGAAGATCAAGCCTTGGTGGCAAGTGCCTTCCTATCCTTAGCCCAGGCAACTGGCGATGATGCTTGGCGCGAGCTAGCTGGGACTTTGCTTAACGACATCAAGGAACACTTTCAACAAGACTCCGGTCTAACCGATACGGCTAATGATGTTGAGCCGGTAGCAAAAGATGTCGCAACCAGACAAGTTGACCCAACTGACAACGTCACACCGTCAGGTTGGGCAGCTACCATCGATGCAGCATTAACTTACTCAGCCCTTTCCGGTGACACCGAGATGCGAATCTGGGCAGAAAAGTTCATTCCTGCTTTGATTCCGTTGGTTGCGTCACATACCCGTTTTGCTGGCTGGGGAAGCGCCATGTTTGTAACTTGGCTTGATGGCCCGCGCGAAGTTGCAGTTGTTGGCTCAGATGATTCCGGATTCCGCGAAGCATTAACTAAGGGGACTGCACCTGGAATGGTTTATGCCTGGGGCAGTGACCAACCACTGTTGGTGAATCGCATAGCTATAGATAAAAAACCAACGGCCTATGTATGTCGAGGCTTTGTTTGCGATGCTCCAACTTCGGATATAAAAATTCTAAAGAACTCAATTGGAGTCTTTAGTTAAATTCCAAACCTTCGGTTTCTCGCTGCATATGAGCGCACTGCTCGCAAGAAATCAATTTGGCGAAAGTTTGGCCAGTAAGCTTCACAAAAGTAAAACTCTGAGTGAGCACTCTGCCACAACAAAAATCCACTGAGTCTCTGTTCACCAGATGTTCGAATCACTAGATCAGGATCAGGCTGACCTTTGGTGTAGAGGTGGGCAGCAATGTGCTCGATGTCAATCTTGGACGCAACCTCATCAAGTGATTTTCCTGCTGCCGATTCCTCGAGCAACATAGATCGAACTGCATCAACAACCTCTTGTCGGCCACCATAACCAATAGCAACATTGACTAGCAGTCCTGGCACATTCTGAGTTGCAACTTTTGTTTTGTTAAGCAAGTCCTTAGTTCTCTCGGGCAGAAGCTCAAGGGCACCAACGGGATGGATTTGCCATTTTCCGGTATTGCCCAGGGAAGTAACTGTGTCTTCGATGATTTCCAGTAAGGCATCTAATTCAGTTGGATCTCTGAGTAGATTGTCGGTCGAAAGCAACCAAAGAGTTACAACTTCGACACCCAGCTCTTCACACCACCCCAGGAACTCAGTAATCTTTTCGCCACCTGCCCGATGCCCATGAGCACTTGGCGAACCCATTTCAGCAGCCCAGCGACGGTTACCATCCAGAATCACGCCAACATGCGCAGGAAGCTGATCGCGCGGTAGAGAGGAAGTAAGTCTGTGACCATACATGTCATACGCAACATCACCTAAGAGCGTGCGGATTCTTCCCATGCGCCCAAGATTAGTAGATCTCTAAAGTTGCGGCCGTACCCCCGTAATTGTTCAGAAATTCACCCAGTTGCAACCCTTAGTTACGGCGTGTCTGACCGAGTGAAATCCACTGCAGGATTACGGTCATTCATATCGGGCAATTCCGAGCCTTCCCAAGGACAAATCTGAAAATTTGGGGTGAGCTCGTGACCGAATCGAACACTCAAAAGCGCACGTATGTTTTGGATACCAGCGTCTTGCTTTCTGATCCGAGTGCCCTATTTCGATTTGATGAACACGAAGTGGTAATTCCGGTTGTTGTGATTACCGAATTGGAATCCAAGCGAACTCATCCCGAGTTGGGATATTTCGCAAGGTCTGCACTTCGAAGCCTTGACGACCTTCGCATTAAACATGGACGCCTTGATGCGCCACTTCCACTCGGCGATAAGGGCGGCGTTCTTAGAGTTGAACTAAATCACACAAATTCAGAAGTCTTGCCTGCAGGCTTCAGACTTGGAGATAACGACACCCGAATACTTTCCGTAGCCAAGAATCTTTCTACTGAGGGCTGCGATGTTGTTTTGGTTAGCAAAGATTTACCACTTCGCGTCAAAGCTTCAGCAGTAGGTCTAGAGGCACAGGAGTATCGCGCCGAAACTGTTCCGTCGAGTGGTTGGACTGGAATGACCGAAGTTGTTGTGAGTTCTTCAGAAATTGATGACCTTTATAAAGATGAAATCATCGATCACGAGAGCGCTCGTGAAAATCCTTGTCACACTGGAATCGTGCTTACGAGTGATAGAGGAAGCGCACTTGCTCGAGTTACTTCGGATAAGCGCCTGCAATTGGTGCGTGGGGATCGAGAGGCATTTGGACTTCACGGAAGAAGTGCGGAGCAGCGTATCGCATTGGATCTACTGCTTGATCCTGAAATTGGAATAGTTTCCCTTGGTGGGCGAGCTGGAACTGGTAAGAGTGCCTTGGCTCTATGCGCAGGACTAGAAGCCGTCATGGAGCGACAACAACACCGCAAAGTTGTTATCTTTCGCCCACTTTATGCCGTCGGTGGCCAGGAATTGGGTTATCTGCCCGGCAGTGAAAACGAAAAAATGTCACCTTGGGCCCAAGCAGTATTCGACACTTTGTCTGCGGTAACTTCAGCCGACGTAATTGACGAAATTTTGGACCGAGGAATGCTTGAGGTGCTCCCACTAACTCACATCAGAGGGCGCTCGTTACATGACACCTTTGTAATTGTGGATGAAGCGCAATCACTTGAAAGAAATGTCTTGCTCACAGTGCTTTCGCGCATTGGTAAAGATAGTCGTGTGGTTTTAACGCACGATGTTGCCCAGCGAGATAACTTACGAGTTGGTCGACATGATGGAGTAGTAGCGGTAGTTGAAAAACTAAAGGGACATCCATTGTTTGGGCATGTAACTTTGACGAGATCTGAACGATCACCAATTGCAGCGCTTGTCACTGACATGCTTGAAGACCTACCTGCTTGAACGCAAAGCCGGTTTGCTAAAATTTGAGTGTTATGTCAAAAAAAGTTTTAGCTACGATCACACTTTCACTCTGTGGCATTTTTATGTTGCAAGGTCCGTTAGGTACTGCTCAAGCAACAACCTTTGTTACCGCAGTTGATCCAACGCGAGACTTGTCAAAGTCTGAGCGCAAAAAGATTTCATTTAAAACTTGGGTTAATTCACCAACTGCAAAGTTCTTGAAGAAGAAAGAATCCAGTAACAACTGCAAAGCCGTAGGTTACAAAGGAATGTACCTTGGGACCTGGCAAATGAGTGCAGGATTCTGGAACACTTATGGCGGAAAAAAATACGCACCAAAAGCGAACTTGGCAACTTGCCACCAACAGGACTTAGTTGCATATCAAGGTTGGCTTGCAAGGGGTTGGAGTCCTTGGCCTCCAGCCAAAACCTTCAAGCCTTAAACCGTTATTGCTTGGGTGGCCCGATAGGAATGTTTAGGGCTATTGGCCGAAGTGTTTCAGCAAAGAAGTCGTTTCCTTTGTCATCAACCACTACGAATGCCGGAAAATCTTCAACTTCAATTTTCCAAACAGCTTCCATACCCATTTCAGGGAAATCTAGGACTTCAACTTTTCTAATGTTGTCCTTGGCTAGTCGCGCGGCAGGTCCACCAATAGAGCCAAGGTAGAAGCCACCATTTTCTTTACATGCTTTAGTGACTGCATCACTGCGGTTGCCTTTTGCCAGCATTACAAACGAACCACCAGCTTTTTGGAAACGATCTACATAGGCATCCATGCGACCGGCTGTTGTTGGACCAAATGAACCTGAGGCATATCCTTCTGGCGTCTTAGCTGGGCCTGCGTAGTAAACCGCATGATCTTTGAAGTACTGCGGCATGTCTTCGCCACGTTCAATCATTTCCAATATCTTTGCGTGCGCCAAGTCCCGTGCCACGATAAGTGGACCAGTTAGTGAAACTCTAGTTTTCACTGCAAGTTTGGAAAGGGTTTCACGAATTTCTGACATTGGCCTAGTTAGATCAATGCTTATGACGTCGTCGTTCAAGTGTTCGTCAGTAATTTCTGGAAGAAAACGAGCTGGATCAGTTTCTAGCTTTTCAATGTATGCACCAGTCGAATCAATTTTCACAAGTGCTTGTCGATCCGCCGAACAAGAAACGGCGATAGCGATTGGGCAAGATGCACCATGTCTAGGTAAACGAATCACTCGAACGTCATGACAGAAGTACTTACCGCCGAATTGCGCTCCAATTCCAAAATTCTGAGTGAGCTTTAGAATTTCAGCTTCCATCTCGAGATCTCGGTAACCATTTCCATCTGGCCCACCTTGAGTTGGTAGCGAGTCCAGATACTTAGTGCTGGCCAATTTAGAAACTTTAAGCGCATACTCGGCACTGGTGCCACCGACAACAATTGCTAAGTGGTACGGCGGACAAGCGGATGTTCCAATCAGGCGTAGCTTCTCGTCCATGAATCGCAAGAAGCTTTCTTGATTCAGCACTGCCTTAGTTTCTTGATATAGATAACTCTTGTTTGCACTACCGCCACCCTTAGCGATGAACAACATTTCATAAGAGTTTTCGTGACCAGGCTTGGTGTCAGAATAAATCTCAATCTGCGCTGGCAAGTTATCGCCAGTGTTTTTCTCATCCCACATGTTCAGTGGTGAAAGTTGGGAGTAACGAAGATTCAATTTCTGGTAAGCGTCAAAAATGCCACGGCTAATTGCAACTTCGTCTGGACCTTTGGTCAGAATTTGCGAGCCACGCTTGCCCGAAACAATTGCAGTGCCAGTGTCTTGGCACATTGGCAAGATTCCACCTGCTGCAATGTTGGCATTTTTCATTAAATCAATCGCAACAAATCTGTCATTCGGTGAAGCACTTGGATCATCAATGATTTTCTTCAGTTGTTCTAGATGGCTTGTTCTCAAGTAGTGCGAAATGTCATGGATTGCTTCATACGCAACCTTTTCTAGAACGCTGTCTTCAATGTTAAGAAATGTACGCTCGCCAACGGTCGTAGTAGTTATTCCTTCTGTGGTGACCAGTCGGTACTCAGGTTCGTTTTGCGCAAGCGGCAGGATTTCGGTGTAGTTAAACGAGCTCATGTGGTTAGCCTATTCCGTTTTTTGATGCTGGGCCGTTGGGACCGTGCCAGAGCGAACTTTAGATAAAGCAGGCAAAATAGAGTTATGGCCAACAAAAAACCAAGAGGGCGGGAAACTGCTTGGGACATGGTTCTGTCAATGAGTGCAGTACTTGCAGCCGTTGGCGTGATCATGTTGATTGCTTGGCGACCGCAGCAAGAAGTTAAGCAGCAAGTGGATTACGAAACTGCGATTGCTAGCGCAGTCATCGCCCAGACCTGGCCAATTTCGATTCCACAAACTTTGCCTGCTGGATACCAAGCCACAAGTGCTCGACTTGAACCCGAAACATATGGTGACGAGGGCGACATTCGATGGATTCTGGGATTTCAAACCGAAGCCGGTGATTACGTTTCGCTTTGGCAAAGTGATGGATCAAGCAAGCGCGTAGTTGCCCCGGCTACCAACAGCGCCCCATGTGATTCAACAGAAACCATAAATGGCGTTTCCTGGCAAAAGTGTGAAATCGATCAGCCGCTAACCAGAGCTTTTGTAAAGACTGAAGGCGATGTAACTTCGATCGTTTCTGGTACCGCAGAGTGGGATGAACTGCTGCGGTTTGCTGAATCATTAGTACCTGCAAAACCATAGAATCTACGTATGGCAAAAGATCAATCTTCCGACCTGTCTTACGAGGCTGCAAAATCTCAGTTAGATGAAATTGTCACGCGCCTTGAAGATAAAGATTTGCCGCTCGATGACATGGTCAACTTGTGGGAACAAGGCGAAAAGCTCGCGGCTATCTGTGAAGAGCGCTTAGCTGGAGCAAAAGCCAGACTCGAAGCCTTGCGCCCAAG
>JBIIAS010000007.1:0-23970 GCA_044239795.1 Candidatus Nanopelagicales bacterium
ATCCAGACATCATCACAACTGCAAAGGGCATGACTTCGGGCTACTCCCCAATCGGCGCAATGCTAGTTGGCGACAAGGTGTTCGAACCATTCAAGAAGGGCAATACTTACTTCGCACATGGTTACACCTTTGGTGGTCACCCAGTTTCGGCAGCAGTTGCTTTGGCAAACCTTGATATCTTCGATAAGGAAGGTATCAACCAGCATGTGCGTGACAACGAAAATCAATTCCGTCAGACTCTTGAAAAGCTGAAGGATCTTGACATCGTTGGTGACGTTCGCGGCGAAGGCTTCTTCTACGGAATTGAACTTGTTAAGGACAAGGCCACTAAGGAATCCTTCAACGATGATGAGTGCGAGCGCTTACTTCGTGGCTACCTGTCAAAGGCACTGTTCGAGAATGGCCTGTATTGCCGCGCCGATGATCGTGGCGACCCGGTAATCCAGCTAGCTCCACCACTAATTTGTGGACAAGAGCAGTTCGATGAAATGGAGCAAATATTGCGTCACGTTCTCACTGAAGGACAAAAGATTCTCTAATGACCGGTATTTCTAAAAATGGCTAGCCCAGTAGGAGCGACGGACCGAACTTCGGTCCGTCGCTTTCCTGAAAAAGCGGTTAAAGATCGCGCTGAAGTATATGCAATTCTTGATGCGGGTCTAGTTGCCCATGTTTCCTGCGTAGTTGATGGCCAACCTTTTGTAATGCCAGTTGGTTACGCTCGCGATGGTGATCGCGTTTTATTCCACGGTTCAACTGCCTCGAGACTTTTTAAGAATTTAGCTACCGGTCAGGCTTGCTGTTTTACCGTCACGCTGCTGGATGGCATGGTGTTGGCGCGAAGCGCTTTCGAATCCAGCATGCACTACCGCTGCGTTATTGCACTGGGATCTTGTGAAGTTCTCGAAGGCGACGAAAAAGAAGCGGCACTAATTCGCATCACCGATCATCTTTTGCCTGGACGAACTGACGAAGCTCGAAAGGCGGCACCGAAAGAATCAAAAGCAACTTTGATGCTGGCGATGAATCTTGATGAAGTTTCTTGCAAGGTAAGTGAAGGCGATCCGGATGATGTCCCAAGTGATTTAACGGATCCGATTTACTCAAACATTTGGGCCGGTTACGTTCCAATGAAAGAAGTTTTCGGTGAGCCTGTGGCTGACCCAATGGCTACTGAAAAGAAAATTCCGACTCCCGAATACATTAAAAAGTGGAAGCGCTGAAAAGAGAGTTAAGAAAATGCCTGACTACCGATCAAAGTCTTTATGGTGGAATACCTTGCCCGAAGAATTGGCAACCTCGTCTCGATACGCGCTTCATTCTGACATTGATGTTGACGTAGCAATTGTCGGTGCTGGTTACACCGGCTTATGGACGGCTTACTATTTACAACAGCGCGATCCAAATCTGAACATTGCAATCATTGATGCAGAAGTTGCAGGGTATGGCGCCTCAGGTCGAAATGGTGGTTGGTGTTCGGCTTATTTTCCAACAGTAATTGACAAGTTGGGACGCAAACATGGTCGAGACTCTGCACGAGCGATGCAAGATGCCATGCATGACACAGTTACTGAAATTGAAGATGTCGTAAAGACTGAAGGCATCGAATGTGAATGGAAGCGTGGCGGCACGCTGGGGTTTGCGCGCACCCAGCTGCAGTGGCAGTACGCGCAGGATTACATCCACCACTGGGAGCAATGGGGTTATGGCGCTGAGCATTATGCATTGCTAAGTGCTGGTGAAGCTAAAGAACGAGCACAAGTTACAAATCTCTTTGGTGCTACCTACACACCCCATGTTGCTGCTATCAACCCAGCAAAGTTAGTTCGGTCTTTGGCAAACGTGGTTGAGAAGCGTGGTGCCACAATCTATGAACACACTGCTGCCACCAAAATTGAACCCCACAAAGTTACGACTGAGGGCGGTGTAGTTAACGCTCGTTACATTGTGCGAGCCACTGAGGGTTACACAAAGTCACTCCAAGGTCATAAGCGAAAGATCGTACCTATCTACTCCTTAATGATTGCAACCGAACCATTGAGTGCCCAAGTTTGGGATAAAATTGGTTTAGCGCAACGAGAAACGTTTAGCGACTTTCGACATCTGATCATTTATGGGCAGCGCACCGCAGATGATCGATTTGCATTCGGTGGACGTGGAGCTCCGTATCACTTCGGTTCGTCGATTAAGGATGAGTACGACCAGCACAGCAAAGTTCATCCTTCTTTACTTGGCGTATTGGCTGAACTTTTTCCAGCTGTTGCTGGTGCCAAAGTAACTCACACTTGGGGTGGCCCACTTGGTGTAGCTCGCGATTGGATGGCTTCAGTTGGCTTGGATAGCAAAACTGGAATTGGTTGGGCCGGTGGCTATGTTGGTGATGGCGTGGGAACTACCAACCTTGCTGGCCGCACTCTTGCAGACTTGATTACAAACCAAGAAACTCCAATTACCAAGCTTCCATGGGTTAATCACAAATCACGTAACTGGGAAGTTGAACCACTTCGGTGGGTTGGCGCTAATGCTGGATTGCACTTTATGACAACCGCGGACAATTCCGAAGAAAGAACTGGCAAGCCTTCAAAAATTGCGGGCGTAGTTTCAAAAATGTTAGGACAATAGTTAATGAGCGCAATCGTGTTGGCACTTATCTGTGCCCTAAGTTACGGCGTCGCTGATTTTTGGGGCGGTCTAGCAACTCGACGTGGCTCGATTTGGAAAGTCCTGCCCGTAATTGTTGCAACTGGAATCGTTACCCTAGGACTTGCAGTTCCATTCTTTGGCGCGACCTTTAGCCAAGGTGCGATCATCGCTGGTGTTGCAGCAGGGCTTTCCGGAACCATTGGTTACATCTTCATTATGTATGGCTTAGCCCTTGGCCCAATGAGTGTTGTTGCGCCGATCTCTGCAGTCATCGGTGCAATCATTCCTTTCGCAGTCGGGTTCTGGCGCGGCGAATCTCTTTCCACAGTCGGATTCATTGGTGCCGCATTGGCATTTATCTCAATTGTTTTGGTTAGTCGCTCAACTGCTGATGCCACTCACCCAGTAACGGCTAAAGCAGTAATCGTGGCAATCATCGCTGGACTTGGTATCGCTGGTTACTTACTAGGTATCAGTGGTGGACCTGATGACAGTGGACTGGCACCGGTGATTGTAGGTCGATTAGTTACTGGTGGAATCTTTGTATTCATTGCTATTGCAAAATGGAAAACCATTCGCCAAGGCGCAATTGATTACAAGTTAGCAATTTCTTCCGGTGCACTTGATGTTGTTGGTGGCACCACTTTCATGCTCGCGACTCGCGCCGGTGACCTAGTGCTAGTTGCCGTTGTAGCTGCACTGTACCCTGCATTTACCGTCTTGCTTGCAAGGTTTGTTTTGCACGAACGCATGGAGCGACATCAGTTGATCGGCTTGTTCAGTGCTGGTGCGGCTGTAGTGCTCTTGGCCACAAGCTAAGCCATAGACTCGAAGCCTTATGTCCGCCATCCTGCTTGCCTTTGCCTGCGCGCTGGCATATGGATTCGGTGATTACTTTGGCGGACTAGCAACTCGAACCAGTCCGCTCTTTAGAGTCCTTCCAATCACGGTTGGTACTGGATTAGTTTCACTTTTGATTGCTGCACCATTTCTGGGCGCAGACTTTGGTCGAGAAGCAGTAACTGCGGGGTTGCTTGCTGGGCTTTCTGGTGTAGTTGGATACATCTTCGTTTTGAAGTCTCTCGGACTTGGTCCAATGGGAGCAATTGCTCCAATCACTGCGCTAGTTGCTGTCATCATTCCCTTTAGCGTTGGGCTATTTCGAGGCGAGCGGTTAACTGTCACTGGATCGATCGGCGCCCTGTTAGCTATGGCATCTATCGTGTTAGTAAGTCGCTCAACGAAGGATGCTACTCACCCACTCACTAAGATCGCAGCGATCTACGCGGTATTGGGCGGCTTTGGTTTCGCTGGATTCTTACTCAGCGTTGGCAGCGCACCAATTGGGTCTGGGCTTTCTCCAGTAATTACTGCTCGCACATTAAGCATGGTGATTTTTTGTGTGACTGCCTTAGTGCTCTGGAAGTCAATGGCCGGTAAGCCAGTGGATACCAAGCGAGCCATGGCATCAGGTGCTTTGGATGTCTGGGGTGGCACTACCTTTATGCTCGCTTCTCAGCGTGGCCAGCTGGTTATCATCTCAGTTATCGCGGCCCTTTATCCAGCGATTACGGTATTGCTGGCTCGGATCTTCCTGAAGGAACGCTTGGAGCGCCACCAGGTCGTGGGTCTATACGGCGCAGGTATAGCTGTAGTTCTGCTGACAATTTCCTAGTAAATTAAGGACCAATCGCCCATCTAGGGTGATTGAAGATTGGATCCAATCTGTGATAAATTGGATCCAATTCTAACGATAGGAAATCCAATGGCCGCTCCACAACATCCATTTGAACTTTACGCAATCGACAGTTTGTTCAATGACGAACAGCTGGCAATGCGCGATGCAGTTCGTAAGTTCGTCGATGACCGCATTAAGCCACACGTTGGTCAGTGGTTTGAAGACGGCGAGTTCCCAGCCCGTGAATTGGCAAAGGAAATCGGCCAAATGGGTATGTTCGGTATGCACCTAGAGGGCTACGGCTGTGCTGGCACAGATGCCACCTCCTACGGTCTAGCGTGTCTAGAACTTGAAGCCGGTGACTCTGGTCTTCGTTCCTTCGTTTCTGTCCAGGGTTCCCTAGCAATGTTTGCAATCTGGAAGTTTGGTTCTGAAGAGCAGAAGCAAGAATGGTTGCCACGTATGGCAGCTGGCGAAGCACTTGGTTGCTTTGGTATTACTGAAGCTGATGCTGGCTCAAACCCAAGTGAAATGCGCACTAACGCCAAGCGCGATGGTGACGACTGGATTCTTAACGGTTCAAAGATGTGGATCACAAACGGAAACATTGCAGATGTTGCAATCGTTTGGGCCCACACCGACAACGGCATCGAAGGCTTCGTAGTTCCAACTAACACTCCTGGCTTCAAGGCCAACTTGGTGAAGCACAAGATGTCACTTCGTGCTTCCATAACCAGTGAATTGGTATTTGAAAACGTTCGCCTACCTGCCTCTGCCGTACTGCCTGAGGTGCAAACGCTTCGTGGCCCACTTTCCTGCCTGTCTGAAGCTCGCTTTGGAATCTTGTTCGGCGTTGTTGGCGCAGCTCGCGATTGCCTAGAAACAGCCATCGATTACCAGTTGAACCGTCATCAGTTCAACCGCCCACTTGCTGCGTTCCAGTTGTCACAGCAAAAGCTTGCTGACATGGCAATTGCAACTGGTAACGGAATGTTGCTTGCTGCTCACCTTGGAAAGCAAAAGGATCAGCACTTGCTTCGTCCAGAGCAGGTCAGCATTGGCAAGAAGAACAACGTTCGTATGGCACTTGAAGTAGCTCGCGAATCCCGTTCAATGCTTGGTGGATCTGGCATCACGCTGGAATACCCAATCATTCGTCACATGAACAACTTGGAAAGCGTTTACACCTACGAAGGTACAAACGAAATCCACACCTTGGTTGTTGGTCAAGCACTTACAGGAATTGCTGCTTACGCCGACTACAAGGCCTAATTGCTTAAATAAAAAAGCCCCCGAGTTATCGGGGGCTTTTTTATTGGACTTAAACCCAGCGGGTGATCTTTCGTCCCTGCTTATCGGTGAAGTTTCCGGTGATGGAAATGATTACGTCGTAAATCCACCAAATTCCAAGGCCACCAATCGTAAAGAAGAAAAGTAGGCCAGTGCCAATTTTTCCTACATAGAAACGATGAACGGTTGGAAGCAAAATCAAGAATAAGACAATCGGCAAAATAGTCTTATTGCTTTCGCTCGGATCAAGCTTTGCTACTTCCGAGAAACCAACTGGTGGTGCTGGTGGTGGTGTGAAGCCGGAATTGTTATCTGACATTTTGCTCCTTAGACAGTTTTTGGTTTACGAGTTAAAGCTTTATCAATACCCCAGTATATGCCAGCGACAACTATCGAAGCGAATAGGATTCCCATAACGAAGATCAATACATTCGCGTAGCCAAATGACACAACGTCGAAGAAGTCATATGGGTACTTGCCGATGATCGCGCCACGGAAGAGTGTGTAAATCACATAAACAATTGGCAAAACCAAAGCAGCCGCAATGTTCTTAAGTGTGAACCATCCACGCGGACCTGCAATAACAAAAACTAAAACTGTGATCAAAGGTGTGATGGTGTGCTGAATTGGGCTTGAGATTTGGTTTAGCCCTTGTGGTGGGTAATTCGGGCCAAGTAACAAGTTGTAAACAACGCCAGTTACCGTGATCATCAAGATGCTGTCGATACGGAAAACCTTGAAAAGTTTTCCATCGCGTCCTGGATTCAAGTAGAGCAGCGTCATTACAACGCCAACAACAATCTGACTCCAAATTGTGAAGTAACTGAATAAGTCAATAAGTCGCTCTGGGGCCCCAGCTAGGCCGGAGGCGTAGTCACCCTCGTGTCCAAACTGGGAAGTTGGGGTTGATTCACCAGTGAATTTTGTTTCCACCAAACCAAAGAGTTCGATGAAGGTTGACATGCCTAAACCGATCCAGGCACTAAGTGCGTTAATTCCAAATAAGGACTTACGAGTTGTGGTTGAAAGAGCCATGGCTCAACCCTATGACTTGCGGACTACCAATTAACGTTTATTTGGGTTGATATTTAGGATTCAGCTCGTAGCAATGGGCGCAAAATGTCCAAAATAGATGCGTCCTCGATAGTGCTTGGGATATCCACGTGTTTGCCATCTGCAATCCCGCGCATGGTCTTTCGCAGAACTTTGCCAGAACGAGTTTTTGGTAAGCCCGGAACAACAACGACTTCATTTAAGGCTGCAACTGGACCGACTTCTTTGCGTACCAGTGCCACAATCTGTTTGCGCAATTCTTCAGCATCGACTTGGGCACCAGCTTTAAGTACTACGAATGCCTTTGGAATTTGGCCTTTGATTGCGTCAGCAACGCCGATAACTGCACACTCTGCTACCAACTCATGCGTTGCCACAACGGCTTCAAGTGAACCTGTGCTGAGACGATGTCCAGCAACGTTGATCACATCGTCGGTGCGACCCATGATGTAGACGTATCCATCTTCGTCGATGTAGCCACCATCACCACTGGCATACATTCCTGGGAAGACAGTTAAGTAGGAATCGATGTAGCGCTGGTCATCGCCCCAAAGCGTTGGCAAGGTTCCAGGCGGTAGCGGCAATGTGATTGCGATGTTGCCTTCTGTACCAGCTGGCAATTCCTTGCCTGATTCATCAAGTACTTTTATGTCGTAGCCGGGAATCGCAACTGTTGGTGAACCTGGCTTGATTTGCATCGGTTCAAGTCCACGCAAGTTAGAAGCAATTGGCCAACCAGTTTCGGTTTGCCACCAATTGTCGATTACTGGGACGCCAAGATTTTCCGTTGCCCAGTGATAGGTGTCAGGGTCCAAGCGTTCACCCGCAAGAAATAGATTTTCAAACTTCGAAAGATCTGCTTTCTTAATGAAGTCTGCGTTGTAATCTTCTTTGCGGATTGCACGAATTGCAGTTGGCGCCGTAAACAATCCTTTGACGCCGTACTTTTCAATCACTCGCCAGAAGGTTCCCGCATCTGGTGTGCCAACTGGCTTGCCTTCAAAGACGATAGTTGTTGCTCCAGCAAAAAGTGGTGCGTAAACAATGTAGGAATGTCCAACCACCCAGCCAACATCTGATGCTGACCACCACATGTCACCAGCTTCGATGTTGTAGACATTTTTCATGGACCAAGTAAGTGCTACCGCGTGACCACCGTTATCGCGCACAATACCTTTAGGTTTTCCAGTTGTGCCAGAGGTATACAGAATGTAAAGCGGATCAGTGGCTGCAACCGAAACACATTCAGCAGGTTCAGCCATTGCCATGGCGTCTTTCCAGTCCATATCAAGTGGACCAAGTTCAACTTGATGTTGCTCACGCTGCAGGATTATGCATCGACTTGGCTTATGAGTTGCTAGCGAAATCGATTCATCCAGCATCGGTTTGTACTCAACGACGCGAGTTGGCTCAAGGCCGCACGAAGCAGAGACGATTACTTTTGGTTTTGCATCGTCAATGCGAGCTGCCAACTCAGCAGGAGCAAATCCCCCAAACACGACCGAGTGCACTGCGCCCAATCTGGCACAGGCCAGCATGGCGACTAAAGCCTCGGGAACCATAGGCATGTAAATGACTACCCGGTCCCCTTTTTCAACTCCTGCCATTCGCAAGGCACCAGCAAATCGAGCCGTCTTTTCAAGCATTTGTGCGTAGGTCAGAACTGATGATTTGCCAGTAATTGCGCTTTCATGAATCACCGCCGGTTGATCCGCTCGACCATCGATAACGTGGCGATCAAGTGCGTTGTAGCAAGTGTTCAACATGCCATCAGAGAACCAGCGATATAGCGGAACGTTGCTGTCATCCAAAACAACTTTTGGAGCCTTATCCCACTTAACTAACTTGGCAGCCTCACCCCAGAATCCTGCTGGGTCGGACAAGCTTTGTTCGTAAGCCCGCTGGTAATCACTCATAGGAAGTGTCTATCACTAATCAGGAATGAGCGAGTCTGAAGCGTGCGAAAAGGTTAGTTTTTGGTGGCAGCAGCAAGCTGACCGCAGGCACCGTCAATGTCACGGCCGCGAGTATCGCGCACAGTAACTGGGACGCCGTGACTCTTTAAGCGACGAACAAACTCATCTTCGTCCTCTGGGCGTGAGGCAGTCCACTTGGAACCAGGTGTTGGGTTTAGCGGGATTAGATTCACGTGCACCAGATTGCCGGCAAGTTTTTCACCAAGTAAGTCAGCGCGCCAAGCTTGATCATTAATATCTTTGATCATTGCGTACTCGATTGAGATTCGACGGCCAGTTTGGTCTGCGTAGTACCAAGCGGCATCTAAGACTTCTTGCACTTTGAATCGAGTGTTAATAGGGACCAAAGTGTCGCGTAGCTCATCGTCTGGGGCGTGCAGCGAAACAGCAAGCGTTACTGGAATACCTTCTTCAGCTAATTGGCGCATCCTAGGAACCAAACCAACAGTTGAAACAGTGATGCCACGAGCAGACATTCCAAAACCAGCAGGTGCAGGTTCGGTTAGTCGGCGAATTGCACCAATGACGCTGTTGTAGTTGGCCATAGGTTCGCCCATGCCCATGAACACCAAGTTGTTAACCCGGCCTATGCCACCATCAATCTCACCTTTTGCAAGCGAACGTGCGCCTGCCAAAACTTGCTCGACAATTTCAGCTGTCGAAAGGTTGCGCGTTAGTCCGCCCTGTCCCGTGGCACAGAACGGACAATTCATACCGCAACCAGCTTGGGAAGAAATACACATAGTTACACGATCGGTGTAACGCATTAAAACGCTCTCAACCAATACACCATCGAAAAGCTTCCAAACTTGCTTAACTGTTGCACCGTTGTCGCACTTAAGTTCTCGAACGCTAGTCATTAAATCTGGAAACAGTAAATCTTTAACAGCCTCACGCATATCTGCTGGGACATCAGTCCAGGATGCCGTGTCATTGTTTAGGCGCTGATACCACTGACGAGAAAATTGGTCTGCCCGAAATCCTGGTAATCCAAGTTCAACAACTTGAGCTTTGCGTTCTTCAACAGTCCAATCGGACCAATGCTTAGGTGGCTTTGGTCGCTTTGGTTCGACCATGATCAACTCACCGGGTGCAGGCATGCCTTTAGCCTACGGGCACATTGCTAGTTAGAGAAAAAATCCAAATAGCAGCCACGCCATAAAGGCATTGACGACTAGCGAATCGAGGCGATCCATTACGCCACCATGTCCCGGTAGCAAAGATCCCATGTCCTTGATGCCGAGGTCGCGCTTAATCATGGATTCAACTAGATCGCCGATAGTTGCAGTCAGCATCAGTACAAAGCCAACGACTGCGCCTTCCCACCATGTTTGATCAAAGACATAAACCCAAAGCGCTACTCCGACAGTTAACTGAAGAACTAGTGCGCCCGCAAAGCCTTCCCACGATTTCTTTGGAGAGATGTTTGGTGCCATTGGATGTTTGCCGAAAATTGCACCAGCTGCATAACCACCTAGATCAGTAGCTGCAGTTAGCAAAATAAAGGCAAGTACTTTCCAGGCACCGTCTTCTTGCGTGGACAGCAAAACTGCAAAGCCAGCCAGTAATGGAGCGTAGACCAAAGTAAAGATCGAGCGGGTTACCTGGTGAACGTAAGCTTCTTGGCCATCAAGTAGTCGAACTGTTAGCACTATGAGTGAGCTGCCCACAAATGCGGCTAGCAGGCCTTCGATACCCCAAACTGCAGCAGACACCACAATTGCTGGGGCCAAGATCTGCAGCAATATGCTCATGCGATCAGAAAGACCAACTACCAGCGACGTACTTAGCTCTCGCACTGCCAGTGTGATTGCAAAGGCAACCAAGATTGCAAAGAATCGAACATCAATGAAAAGTGATGCGATAACCGTGACTAGGAGTCCAATTCCGACTGCAGTTGCTGCCGGCAGATTTCTTCCGGCTTTGCCGTAATCGGTTTGGTTAGAAGTCATTGACTAGACCTCTAGAAGTTCAGCTTCTTTGTGCTTAAGCATGTCATCAATGTGGCCTACAGCTTTGGTTGTTAAGTCTTCTAATGCTTTTTCAGCGCGAGCCACTTCATCTTTACCTACATCGCCATCTTTAGCCATTTTTTCTAGGGCTTCTTTAGCGCTGCGGCGAATGTTGCGGATTGCAATGCGAGCATCTTCAGCTTTGGACTTAGCTACCTTAATGAATTCTTTACGACGCTCTTCAGTTAGTTGCGGGAACGGCACGCGAACAATTGCACCATCATTTGAAGGATTAACACCTAAATCAGAATCGCGAATCGCACGCTCGATTGCACCAAGCGCAGACTTATCGAACGGAGTAACAACAGCTACACGTGGTTCTGGAGTCTGGATCGAAGCAACTTGCTGCAACGGAGTCGGAGTTCCGTAGTACTCCACCATGATTTTGGAAAACAGTGCAGCGTTAGCGCGTCCGGCCCGGATGGTGGTGAATTCTTCTCGAGTTACTTCAGTTGCCTTTGCCATCTTTTCTTCGGCATCTTTTAAGGTCTCGTTAATCATGTCTACTCAAATCCTCTAGCGACTGGTCTTAATTAGGGTTCCGACTTTTTCTCCACGAACTGCGCGAGCGATGTTTCCATCAACTAGCAAATTGAAAACTACGATAGGCAGATCATTGTCGCGGCAAAGGCTGATTGCTGTGGCGTCAGCAACTTTAAGATTTTGAGTTAGCACATCGTCGTGGCTTAAGTTTTCGTAGCGCTTAGCGGTTGGATTAGTGCGAGGGTCATCGTCATAAACGCCATCCACTCCCTTAGCCATCAAAACAACTTCGCAACCAATTTCAAGTGCTCGCTGGGCTGCGCAACTATCAGTGCTGAAGTATGGAGTACCAAGACCAGCGCCGAAGATAACTACGCGGCCTTTTTCCAGGTGACGCACGGCGCGACCTGGAATATAAGGCTCGGCAACTTGGCTCATTGGAATTGCAGTTTGAACTCGAGTGGCAACACCTTGCTTTTCGAGGAAATCCTGAAGGGCTAGGCAGTTCATGACGGTGCCGAGCATACCCATGTAGTCAGCTCGAGCTCGATCCATGCCGCGTTCAGCAAGTTGCGCACCGCGGAAGTAGTTGCCACCACCGATTACAACTGCGACTTCAGCACCAGATTGAACTACTTCTGCAATTTGGCGAGCAATGTCATTAACGACATCTGGATCTACGCCTAGTTTTCCTTCGCCAGCAAAGGCTTCACCGGAAAGCTTTAGAAGTACGCGCTTCCAGCCACCTTGCGGAACACCAGGCCAGATGGATTTTTCAGATGTGCTCACGCCACTAATCTTGCCTTACTTGCCCGAAAAAGTCTGCAGTGCCCCCGCGAAACTCCCCCTACAAAATACTTTTGGCGCCACCCCACCGGCTGGATCACAGTCGGGAGGTAGCGCCAAAAGAGGCTAGAGATTGCTAGTTAGCCAGCAATTTCAATTCGGGTGAAGCTAGTGATGCTTGTTCCGGCTTCTTCCAGAACCTGCTTAACGGACTTCTTGTTATCGATAACGGAGGACTGCTCTAGTAGGCAGTTGTCCTTAAAGAAACCATTTACGCGGCCTTCCACAATCTTTGGAAGTGCAGCTTCTGGCTTACCTTCTTCTTTGGCAGTTTCCATAGCAATGTGCTTTTCGTTTTCTACTACATCTGCCGGAACTTCTTCCCGAGTTAGGTATGTTGGGCGCATTGCAGCAATCTGCATAGCGGCAGAACGAGCTGCTTCTTCAGATCCTGAGTAAGAAACCAAAACGCCAACAGCCGGTGGCAAATCTGCCGAGCGACGGTGCATGTAGACCGCAACGTCACCTTCGTGATTGGCAACGCGACCTAGTTCGATCTTTTCGCCAATTACTGCAGCCATGTCTGCAACAGCTTGTTCAGCTGTCTTGCCACTACCTAGGGTTAGCGCAGCAGCAGCTGCTGAATCCTTAGCGCCCGCAGCTTTAACTGCAGCAGCAATCTCGTCACCAAGCTTTAGGAAGTCTTCGCTCTTTGCAACGAAGTCAGTTTCGCAAAGCAGTTCAACAAGAACGCCTGCATTTTGAGCCACGATGCCTGCTGAAGTTTCACGCTCAGCACCACGCTTTGCAGCTTTTGCAGCTCCAGAGATACGAAGGATCTCCACAGCCTTATCGAAGTCACCGTTTGATTCTTCAAGTGCTTTCTTGCACTCCATCATTCCGGCTGAAGTAATGTCGCGAAGTTTCTTTACGTCCGCGGCTGAAATAGACATGAATTATTTCCTTTTATGTTTTGGGGTCAATAGGTATTGGATAAATGAAAGTTGTAACTGCGGGCAAATTTTCGCCCGCAGTTACGAAGGCTTATTCAGCAGCAGGTGCTTCGGCAGCAGGCGCTTCAGCTGGAGCTGCATCGGCAGTTCCAGTTAGAAGTTCCTTCTCCCAATCAGCGAGCGGTTCTACGGCTGCATCTGCAGGTGCGCCAGCAACTGCACCGCCAGCGCGAGCCATCAGGCCATCAGCAATAGCATCTGCAATCACGCGGGTTAGTAAACCAACTGCGCGAAGTGCGTCGTCATTTCCTGGAATTGGGTAGTCCACAACATCTGGATCGCAGTTGGTATCAAGGATTCCAACAACTGGGATGTTTAGCTTGTGGGCTTCGCCAACTGCAATGTGCTCTTTGTTTGTGTCAACAACCCAAATAGCACTTGGAAGCTTGTGCATGTCACGAATACCAGTTAGAACAAGTTCCAACTTCTCTTTTTCGCGACGAAGAACCAGAAGTTCTTTCTTAGTCAGACCTGAACCAGCAACATCATCAAAGTTGATCTGTTCTAGTTCCTTCATGCGAGAAATACGCTTTGAAACAGTCTGGAAGTTTGTAAGCATTCCACCTAACCAACGGTGGTTTACGTATGGCATACCAACGCGAGCAGCTTCAGTTGCAATTGCTTCTTGAGCCTGCTTCTTAGTGCCTACGAAAAGAACGGTGCCACCGTGAGCCACGGTTTCGCGAACGAATTCGTATGCGCGATCAATGTAAGCAAGTGACTGCTGCAAGTCGATGATGTAGATGCCATTGCGCTCAGTGAAAATAAAGCGCTTCATTTTTGGGTTCCAGCGGCGGGTCTGGTGTCCGAAGTGAACACCGTTATCCAGCAGCTGTCGCGTCGATACGACGGCCATGGTTGTACTCCTATTTCTTAGGCTGGCGTTAACCAACCTCATTGCGGTTTGTATGACTTCGGTTGAAGTCATCCTTGGTTCTCGTGTCGGAGACCGCCCGTTGCCAGGACCGATGGTCTAACGATTCACTTTGTTGAACCTGTGAAGTCACCTATTGCTAGGTGCAAGCCTTAGTTTACGGGGGTTTTGGTGGGTCAAAAACCACAGGCCAACCCATTCCACAGCAGGCTTGCTGGGATTGGGACCTGCTCAAATCAAGGCGATCCTTATCCCATGAAAAATCTGACTTTTCGCCGAATGCTTAGGGTTTTCACCTTGGTGATAGTTCTGGCCGCCGGATTAACTCAGCCCAGCCCAGCCGGCGCAGCCAAACAATGGGATTGGCCGCTTAAGCCTGCCCGACTCAGCGCAGGCTTTGATCGCCCGGCGCAGAACTGGCTGCCAGGCCACCGAGGCGTCGATCTGATCGGGCAAAGCGGCGACAGAGTTCTGGCTGCTGGAAATGGTGTAGTTACTTTTGCAGGCTTAGTAGCAGGCAAAGGCGTGGTCGTAATCAAGCACGGAAAACTTCGAACTACTTATGAACCCGTATCTGCCTCGGTCACTATTGGATCCAGAGTTCGAGTTGGTGATGTGATTGGAACGTTGAGTCCAGGCGAAAGTCATTGCGCAACGGAATCAACAGTTAGCTGTTTGCATTGGGGTTTACTTCGGGGCGAGAAGTACTTAAACCCACTTTCGTTAGTTCAAAAGCGAGTGCGGCTATTGCCGAGACCTTAAGCCCTTGACAGTGTTTACTCGCACCCACTCGCTCACGCTCTAGACAGTGTTTATCCACCCAAGGGTTTAAGCCCTTGGGTGTGCCTGTTCAAACACTGCGCGGAGTCGGTCCATAGATACGTGCGTATAGAGCTGAGTTGTTGCCAAACTCGAGTGACCGAGAATCTCTTGCACTGCTCTGATGTCGGCGCCACCTTCAATTAAGTGCGTAGCAGCTGAATGTCGTAAACCATGAGGCCCAAGATCCGGCACACCTTCAAGGCTAGATAAAACTTCGTGCACCATAGTTCTTACAACTCGTTGATCAATTCGTTTTCCGCGCGAACCTAAGAACAGCGCAGCACCACTCGAATCAGTTGCAAGTGCCGGCCGCGCAATTGCTAAATACTTCTCGACAGTTTTTTCTGCGATTGCACCATATGGCACGACTCGCTCTTTCGAACCTTTGCCTAAAACTCTGATGGTTCGTCGGGTTGGATCAAGGTCATGAATGTCTAGTCCAACTAGTTCGCCAACACGAATTCCAGTTGCATACAAAAGTTCCAACATTGCTTGGTCACGAATGTGAGTCGGTGAATTGTCATCGGCTCGTAGCGCAGCGCGTTCCATAACATTCTCTGCTTGATTCTGCTGCAAAATGTGTGGCAACTTCTTGCTGACTTTTGGAATCACTAATGCGCTAGCAGGGTCTTCTGAAATCAACTTGGTATGAGTAGCCCAAGCAAAGAACATTCGGATGGATGTTGCGCGCCGGGCAATTGTTGCTGAGGAAAGTCCGGCCACGCGTTGGCTGGCAAGCCAACCACGAAGTTCCACAATTCCAATGTCTTGCAATTCCTGGCAACCTCGCGATTGCACGAACAAAAACAAGTTATCTAGGTCTTTTCGATATGCCTTAGAAGTGTTTTGGCTTCTACCTAATTCGAGCTCAACGTGCTGAATGAATCGAGCACTGGCTGAACTGAAGTTAGTGCTAACTTCTTCCAACTCAGTACTACTCATACCTCTACCGTTGCAAGCCTGAAGCAAAATAGCAAGAACATTGGGCATTGCGCTGCCAAGACTTTTTACTTGACTAGTTTCCAGCCTTGATTTGAGAGCGAGATCAGCTTGCGAAGTTCCAAGAGCGAAAGCGCCGCTTGTAGGTCATGGAAATCAACTTCTGTGCCAAAGTGCATAGCAAGTTCATGAGTTGATCTAGGGACATCGGAAAGAAGTCCAACAATGGCGCCATCCAACAAGCCAAGTTGCACCGGAAGCGTTGGGGATTTGAAGTCTTGAAAAATCTCGTCCGCACTTGTTGCGATCTTCATCATGTTGTCGCGAATTGCAGCATGCACTCCTGCAGACGTGGCACTGGTAATTGGACCAGGTATCCCCCAGATCTGTCGATTGAGGACGTGTGCCCAATTTGATGTTGAAAGTGAACCGGACCGTAGCGCGGCCTCAACCACAACTGTGGATTGGGAAAGTGCTGCAATTAATCGATTCCTGATCAGGAATCGGTGTTTATGTGGCTTGGATCCTGGTGGTGCTTCGCTGACCACTACGCCTGTGTCCGTGATGGTGGAAAGCAATCCTCGATGCGAAATCGGGTATGCAACATCAACGCCACAGGCTAAGACCGCAACGGTTTTTCCTAGCCCTGCTAACGATCCGCGATGGGCAGCTGCGTCAATTCCATAAGCTGCACCGGAGATGATTCCGACGTTTTCTTTCGCACCTTGCATTCCTAATTCGTAAGCAATTCGCTGACCATATGAAGTGGCTGAGCGAGCGCCAACGACAGCAAGGGCCTGATTTGAAATTTCAGCCAACGAACCGCCGCCAGTACACCAAAGTCCAACGGGTGCTGCAGTGTCGAGATCATCCAGGGAATCTGGCCACTCGTCATCAGCAGGAGTGATGAATCTTCCGCGCACTGAGCTCAAAGACTTGACTGCTTGTTCAATCAGAGGTGAATTAAAAACTCGATCTATTGATTTGCACATGGCATCTGCGCCATAACCACTCTCCCATCGCTCAACTGCATCAGCGGCGCCAAACTCAGCAACCGCTTGACCTACTCGCTCATCTCCTGGTTCACCAGCAATGGAAATGATTAGTCGAGCTTGTCGATCTGTTAACTGGCTTGCCATGAACCATTTCCATCTCGGTACATGAGTGCGGATGCAACGTCGGTTTCGTTTGGAATTTCATGTCCTCGCAGATCAGCAATCGTCCAAGCAACGCGAAGGATTCGATCTGCGCCTCTTGCTGAGATTTCGAGTGAATCATTTGCGAGTAGTTCACGCGCGCTATCGGAAACGGGATATCTTCTGCGCAGCATTGGCCCGGGGACTTGAGAATTAATGTTCCACGGCTCATTGCGATATCTATGAGCTGCACGTTCTCTAGCTTGAGCAACTCGCGCAGCAACTACTTCAGTGCCTTCGAGTTCGCCTGAGCTGGGATCAAGTTCGGCCAAACTTGGCCGCTCCAGAGTCACCCGCAAATCAATGCGATCTAACAGCGGCCCAGAAAGCCGAGAGAAATATCGGCGCCGTACTTGAGATGAGCAACTGCATTGCGCTCCCGTGCCAATGAACTTTCCACACGGACAAGGATTTGAAGCCAGCACTAATTGAAACTTCGCAGGCAGGATGGTCTGAAATCCAGATCTAGAAATAGTGACTACGCCCGACTCAAGTGGTTGGCGCAATGCATCTAGAACTGATCGTTCAAACTCAGCAGCTTCATCTAAACAAAGCACGCCATGGTTTGCCATCGTGACCATTCCAACGCGCACTGCATTGCTGCCGCCACCAATCAAGGCAGCTTTAGTTGTGGTGTGATGTGGTGCTTGAAATGGCGGAGTTCGGATTAATCCTTGCCCGGCTCCTAAAGCACCTGCAGCCGAATAGATCGCTGTTACTTCAACCGCTTGATCGTCAGTTAATTTAGGCAACAAGCCGGGCAGCCTTTGAGCCAACATGGTTTTGCCAACTCCTGGAGAACCTAGGAATGCCAAGTGGTGACCACCTGCTGCAGCCACCTCAAGTGCGCGCCGGGCATTGGATTGCCCGCGAACTTCGCTCAAATCTGGAATTGTTTCAGCTGTGAACTCAAGCGGTTCGGGTGCTAAGTCATCGATTTCTTCGCCTCGTAAGTAGGCAACTGCATCCGACAAACTTTTGACTCCAACAACCTTCAAGTCGGGAACTAATTGCGCTTCATTAACTTGTGATTGCGGAACTATCAAAGTGTCATAGCCGCGCCGGTAAGCACAGAGTGCAGCAACTAAAACTCCTTTAACTGGTCGCACTTGGCCATCAAGCGCAAGTTCGCCAATCACAATGGTTTTGGACATCTCTGGAATTTGGGAGTGTGCCGAAAGAATTGAAAGCGCAATTCCTAGATCAAGTGACGCCCCGCGCTTATGAACAGATGCGGGTGAAAGACCCACGGTAATTCGGCGTTCGGATGGCCAAGACAATTCACTGTTTTGAACCGCAGCGCGAACTCGATCCCGAGCTTCACCAACTGCAGTATCAGGCAGGCCAACAATTGCCATGCCCGGAAGGCCCTGGCTTAAGTAAGCCTCGATATCGACAACTAATCCTTCGACGCCGTTGATAACGACTCCACATGCTCTAGCCAGCGTCATTATTCGATCCCTTTAATGTGATCGATTGTTGTGGGATGACCTAGGCAATAGATAACGCTGATGGCATCGAAGCGAATCCCTTGATGTCTGGATTGATGATTGCTGAGCCAATGAAGCGCAGCAGTTCTGATGTGTTGGAGCTTTAGTGGAGTAATTGCATCACTTGGGATTCCGTGACTTATGGATCTACGAGTTTTGACCTCACAGAAAACTAATGTGGAATCCTTTTGCGCAATTATGTCGAGTTCGACGCGCTTGAATCTCCAATTACGCCCAAGTATTTCGTAACCCATGTCTTGCAAATAGATCGTGGCAATGTCTTCGCCGATTTTTCCAAGTTCACTGTTTTTAAGATGCACCAGTACATGGTGAAAGGTTTAAAGAAGTTAGGCGTGAAAATCTAGTTACTGTGAACTAAATCAATATGTGGAAAGACTTAAGGAACTTCCATGTCAGGCTTTGATAGCTCTTCGACATTGACATCTTTGAAAGTTAAGACGCGTGCTTTCTTAACAAATCTGGCTTGGCCATACATGTCCCAAATCCAGGCATCAGTAAGGGTGGCTTCGAAGTAAACATCGCCAGCATCGTTAGTGCGAACCTGAACATCAACGCCATTTGCTAAATACATTCGACGTTCAGTGTGAACGATATAACTGAAGAGGTGAACTAAGTCGCGGTACTCCCGATAAAGCTCAAGCTCCATCTCGGATTCATAACGCTCTAGCTCATCCGCTGACATGTAATTAGCCTATGCGGTGACTGTCTCAGATTCACTCGGGCCACTGGGTAATTTCCAAGACTTGCGATGCAGATCAGTTGGGCCAAGCCGGGCAATAGCGGCCATGTGGTCGCTGGATCCATAGCCAACGTTTCCCTCCCAGCCAAAGTCTGGATGAATTAGAGCGGCCTCGCGCATCAATTCATCCCGAGCTACTTTGGCCAAGACGCTTGCCGCAGATACGGAGGCGCAGGATGCATCTGCCTTAATCTTCATAGTCACTGGAACCACAATGTCCGAAATGGGCGTTGTGAATAAATTGGATTCTGGTTCCAGCAACCAGTTGTGCTTACCATCAAGAATTACATGATCCGGCTTGATGCTTAGCTGTTGATGCGCCCGCACCCAAGCCAATCGCAGCGCCGGCACAATTCCAATTTCATCAATCTCGCTGGCTGCTACATGCCCGATTGAATACTCGATGACCCAGGCGGAAACTGGTTCAATTAATTTCTCTCGAGCTGCCCTACTGATTTGTTTGCTATCTCGCAGACCCGAAGGAACGTCTGAAGTTTCTGCCGAAACAATTGCGACACCTACCGAAACTGGACCAGCCAGTGCGCCTCGTCCAACTTCATCTACACCTGCAACATATCTTGCGCCGGATGAAAATAACTCTTGTTCTAATTCAAGGGTTGGTGCTGCCGAACTAATTTTCAATCCCACCAATACGACCAATTGGCCATATGCGCATTGCAACTCGACCAATGATTTCTTCTTCTGGAACCATGCCGTTGTTCTTATCGAGATGAAAACGGGAATCTTCCGAGTTGCTGCGATTGTCACCCATTACAAATACATGACCCTCAGGTACCAAAACTTCAAAAGTTACTTGATCAGTAGTTGAGCCATCTTTTATGTAAGGCTCGTCGATTCCTACTCCGTTGAGAACAATTCGACCTTGCGTGTCACAACACTTAACAGTGTCGTTGGCAACACCAATAACGCGCTTAACTAAATCATTTCCAGAGTTAGCTGGAACAATTCCAATTGCCTGCAGCACGCGACCAACTGGAGTGTCATAAGGATTTGGAAATCCTTCTCCTAGCCAGCCACCGGGATCATGAAAAACAATTACATTTTCCCGATTAACTCCAGTGAATTGCGTGGAGATTTTTGAAACGATGATTCGATCGTTTTCCTGCAGAGTATCTTCCATAGAAGCGCTTGGAACATAAAAAGCTTGGATCAAAAAGGTTCGCACCAAGATAGAAAGAATTAAAGCCGTGCCAACAACAGTCACAAGTTCGCGTAACAAACTTGGCTGCTTTTTTGGCTTTTTAGGCTTCTCTTTTTTGTGACCCATAGTTCTCTCATCATACTTTTAAACAAAAAATTAACGGGCCCATCAATAGATGAGCCCGTTAATTCAATAAGAGTTAAGTGTTGTCGCGTAATTCCTTGATCTTTGCCTTCTTGCCACGTAGATCACGTAGGTAGTAAAGCTTGGCGCGACGTACGTCACCGCGGCTTACCAATTCGATCAATTCAACGATTGGTGAGTGAAGTGGGAAAGTACGTTCTACACCAGTTCCAAAGCTGATTTTGCGGACTGTGAATGTCTCACGAAGGCCACCACCATGGCGGCGAATTACGACACCTTGGAAAATCTGAATACGGGAACGGGAACCTTCAACGACTCGAACGTGAACTTTTACGTTATCGCCGGGACGGAAATCTGGAATTCCGGTGCGCAGGGATGCTGCGTCTACATCGTCTAGAAAATGCATTATTACTCCGAAGGACATGTCGCCGCAGGTCGAAAGCCCAATAAGTGGTTCTTGCCGGGTTTGTTTAGAACTTAATGTTTCAGCGCCCCTGTGGCGGTGCTGCTACGTTCCAACATCGTTGAGTTTGCCATAACTAGCGGGTTTCCAGCAAATTATGGTCAGAATGCCACGAATCAGTGGGTGCATATATATGCTTAGAGCACCCCCTATAGAAAGCTTCCTCATGCCAGCGTCAGATCCGCAACTAACTAAAGTGCGGCTAGGTAACCCCAGAGTTACTGGCAAGGAACAGTTTTATACCCCGCCAGAAGTTGCTGATCGAGTAATTCGGAATGTTAAGAAGCGCGTTGGCGATCTGTCTCAGCGAATATTGCTTGAACCTGCTGGTGGTACTGGTGCATTTATTGACACCGCAAAAGCACATGGCCTAACAAAAGTTATTAGCTTTGACATTGAACCTCATCACAAAAAGATTTCATTGGGTGACTTTTTAGAGCAAGACATTGCTCAAACTGGACTGCTCACAATCACCAATCCCCCGTTTGGTCGAAACAACTCGTTATCAATTCCATTCTTTAACAAAGCCGCTCAAGTTTCAGATTTGATTGTTTTTATAGTTCCAAGATCTTGGCGTAAATGGTCGGTGCAAAATCGCCTGGATCAGAACTTTCATCTAGTGCGTGATGATGACTTAACCATCAATTACGTAGATGTGAATGGACAGGATGCACACGCGAAAGATCGGTTGCGAACCTGTGTTCAATACTGGGAGCGAAAATCAAAACTGCGACCCATCGTCAAAGTAAAGGACATGGGGATCATCGAGCGCACAACTCCAGAACTTGCTGATGCAGCAATGACGCTCTTTGGATACAACTGCGGAAAGTTAACAACTGACTTTGAGCGCAGAAAAATTACCACTCAGATGTATTTGAAGTTCAATCACCCTCGGGCAAAAAAAGCGATTGAAAACTCTGACTTTTCAAAGTTTTATATGAATACTGCTTACACCGAAGCTTTATCTTTACCTGAAATCAATTACATATTGAACGAATACGTCTACGGCGACCCGATGGTGCAATTACTTCAGTAGATCAGGACGATTTTCTGCCGTACGTAACTTAGCTTGCTCGTGCTTCCAGGCTGAGATCTTGGCATGATCACCTGAAGTCAAAACTTGAGGAACTTCTAACTCGCGCCAAACTGGAGGCCGGGTGTAGATCGGGCCCTCGAGCAAATTTTCCATCGCACCAACTGCAAACGAATCATCTGCAAAACTTTCCTGGTTTCCAAGCACGCCGGGAACAAGTCGGGCAATTGCTTCAACCATTACAAGTACAGCAACTTCCCCACCGGCTAAAACATAATCACCAATCGAAACTTCCTCAACGCGAATCTTGGTCTTGTAATGCTCGGCTACTCGGGAATCAATGCCTTCATAGCGACCACAGGCAAAGACAATGTGTTTTGCAGTAGATAGCTCGGTTGCAAGGGCTTGAGTAAATGGCTTTCCAGATGGTGTAGGAATTATCAAAATAGTTTCATTTGTGGTGAATTCATCCAATGCCTCGCCCCATGGTTCAGGCTTCATAACCATTCCCGGTCCGCCGCCATATGGGGAATCATCAACTGTCTGATGTTTATCGGAGGTGTAATCGCGCAAGTCTTTAACGTTTACTGAAATCAAGCCATCTTCGATTGCCTTTCCCATCAAGGAAAGCTCAAGCGGCTTTAAGTAGTCCGGGAAAACTGTGATGACATCAAATTTCAACATCAAACTTCCTCATCCCTAACGACAATTGCTTCTAACTCGTTAAGCAATCCAGGTGGTGGGGTGATCGTTACTGTTTTTGTCTCGAGATCAATCTCTGGCACAAACTCCAGAACAAATGGAATCAAAACTTCAGAATCGCCTTCGCGCTTTACGGAAAGCAAGTCCTGGCTTGGTAAGTGAATGACTTCGCCAATTACTCCAACCAAGGAGCCATCCTCGAGCTTTACATCGAGTCCAACGAGTTGATGATCGTAAAACTCATCTGGGTCTTCCGGAAGTTCTGTTGGATCAACATCAATGGTTAAAGTCTGGCCGCGCAAAGCTTCGGCGGCATTACGATCTTCAATCCCAGCAAAATGAACAACAAAACGCCCACTGTGCCACTTGGAAGTGGCGACAGTGAGCGTCGTGTTATCAGAAGTGATCAAAACCGTTCCATCTGCATAGCGATGATCTGGTTCATCTGTCATTGGTTCAACGAAAAGGTCGCCGCGCACGCCATGTGCTCGGCCAATGCGCCCGATTACGAGCTGCATTTATTACCGTCCGTCGACGTCAAGAATGTCGATACGCACATTGCCCTTGTCGGACAATGCGTTTACGACAGTGCGAAGTGCTGTTGCGGTGCGACCGGCTTTGCCGATTACCCGACCCATGTCTTCAGGATTGAGCTTGACCTCAAGTGTTGCTCCCCGACGGTTGTTCTCGCGAACGACAACATCGTCTGGATGGTCAACAATTCCTTTTACGAGGTGTTCTAAAGTCTCGTCAAGCATTGCTTAAGCCTCTTCGGTTGGAGCTTCGCTGGTTTCTTCCGACGCAATGTCATCGCTAGCGATGACAGCGTCGGCAGCTTCCGCTACAACATCAGTTTCTACAGCTTCAACTGCTACTTCTTCGGTAACAACTGGAGCAGCCACTTCTTCGCTTGGAGCTGGGGCTTCTTCAGCCTTAACTTCAGCTACAACTTCGACCGGCTTTTCAACCTTCGGACGAATTGTTGGTGTGCGTGGTTCGTTAGCAACAGCTGCAACAGTCTCAGCAAACTTGGTGTTCTTGTCGACCTTTGCTTCTTTGACTCGCAAAGTTCCTTCAGCGCCTGGAAGGCCCTTGAACTTCTGCCAGTCACCAGTGATCTTTAGCAGCACCATTACTGGTTCAGTTGGCTGTGCGCCAACGCCTAGCCAGTACTGAACGCGATCTGAATTGATCTTGATAAGACTTGGTTCTTCTTTTGGATGGTACAAACCGATTTCTTCGATGGCACGGCCATCACGAGCGGTACGGGCGTCGGCAATTACTACGCGGTATTGCGGGTTGCGGATGCTGCCCATGCGCTTAAGTTTGATCTTTACGGCCACGAGTTTTATTTCTCCTGATAATTGGTGTGACATAAAACCGTTGTTGCAGCGGGGGCGCAACTAGTTAATGTCTATGAATCCAACAAGGTTGCGGGTAGAGGGCCGGCT
>JBIIAS010000067.1:0-6456 GCA_044239795.1 Candidatus Nanopelagicales bacterium
ATTCGATCAGTGCGAAACGTTCTAACTTCCCCTTTTTCTTGATCAAATCCAATCAAGTACCAGTGACCCGAATGTAGTAGCGCTCGCCATGGATCAATAGTTCGCTTCACTACATCTGATTGACTCAGTCCAACATAGTCAAAAGTGACAGTCTTGCCGTTTGCAATAGCAGCAAGAATCTCAGTAATGTGCCTGCGTCCCTTGGCCAATGAAACGGGAACGGATACTTCTAAGCTTTGTTCTCTAGCGTCAACACTTGATACAGCTTGTTTCGCGGCCGTACTGAGTTGAGCGTTTTGCCAAGCACTGGCAGCCAAACTTAAGTAAGTTCGCTCTTCGGCTGAAAGTGAGATCTCCGGCATTAACCAATCGGAGCGATCGATCCGATATCCCAATACATCATCGTGAAACATGTCTACCGGTTTAGTCTCAACCGGGATTGCTAGGTCTCTGAGATCAGCTTTATCACGTTCAAACATTCTTTCGAATGCTTCGTTTGAATCACCGTAGCCAGGCACTCGTTCACGAATCTGATCCCGGGTTAGCGGTGTTCTGGAATTAAGCAAGACAAAGAGCAAGTTGAGCATTCGCTCGGTGCGTGCTCTTGCCATGATTTAGGAAACGGCTAGTAGATCGATGATGAAAACTAGAGTCTTGCCAGAAAGTCTGTGACCACTGCCTGCCGCGCCATATGCCATCTCTGGTGGAATGGTTAACTTTCGGCGTCCGCCAACTTTCATCCCAGGAATTCCCTCTTGCCACCCTGCAATTAAACCGCGCAATGGGAACTCAATTGATTCACCACGATCCCATGAAGAGTCAAACTGCTCACCAGTTTCATACTCAACACCGGCGTAATGCACAGTGACTTTTTGGCCGGGACCAGCCTCAGTTCCGTCTCCAACCAGCAAATCTTCGATTACTAACTCAGTTGGGGCTGGGCCTTCTGGAAAATCAAACTCTGGCGCCTGCATCTGTTCCTCTATCTACTATTTGTTGATGACAAAAATGGGATCTTGAAAAGAAATCTGACCTATTCAAAACTTACTAGGTCAACTACGAAGATTAGGGTTTCTCCAGGTTCAATACCACTGCCAGGAGGTGGGTTGTTGCCGTAGCCAAGTTCTGCAGGGATAACTAGCAGTCGTCGCCCACCTACTTGCATGCCAACCAGACCTTCTTGCCAACCTAAGATCACGTTTGGTAGCGGGAAGGTCGCAGGCTCACCACGTACCCATGAAGCATCAAACATCTCGCCTGTAGCTCCGCCGTAGCCGACATAGTGAGCAGTCAAGGTTGCGCCCGCTGGAAGTGGATCTCCGGTTCCAACAATTACATCAGTCACTTCTAATTCAGTGACAGGATCACCAGGCGTGATTGCAACGACTGGCTGCGAGCCATACTCACCAGTTACTTCGACACTGACTGGTGTGCCGGTTTGGGCTGCTGCATCAGAAGACTGTGAGCCAGATGGTGCTGCTTCTTCAGATGAAGATGAGCATCCAGTAAGTACGAGTACGGCTGAAATGGCTAAAACTAAGGATCGCTTAAACATAATCCGATCCTACATTTAGGAGGTTGCGGGCTCCCGCATGGTGTCAATTAACTTTTGGACACGTTCATCAACGCTGGCAAATGGGTCCTTGCATAAAACCGTGCGCTGAGACTGGTCATTCATCTTCAGGTGAACCCAATCAACGCTGATGTCCTTGCCGGCATCTTGGGCGGCTGCAATAAAGTCTCCGCGCAATTTCGCTCGAGTGGTTTGCGGTGGCACAGTTTGAGCCGTAGAAATTTCAGCATCTGTTGTCACGCGATTCACACGCCCATTGTTTTGCAGCAGGTAGAACAATCCCCTGCTTTGCGTAATGTCGTGATACATCAAATCAAGCTGGGCAATTCGGGGTGAATCTAGCTCTAGGTTGTTCTTCGCACGATAGGAATCCACAAGCTGCTTCTTAATTGCCCAGTCGATGTCTTGGGCTATCAGTGCATGGTTGCCGGTTTCCACTGCAGTCAATGTTCGCTCCCAAAGCTCAAGGGCAATGTCATGCTCTCTCGTCATGCTCATATCACCAGTAGCCACATAACTCTTAACCATCTCCAGGTATGCCCACTGCATCTCTAGCGCAGTCATAGTAGAACCAGAATTCAGAGTTACTGACGCCAGTCCTGTGATGTCATGCGACACGTCGCGAATCGCTCGAATTGGATTTTCTAGCGTGAAGTCCTTCTTAAGATTTCCTGTTTCAAGCAGGCGCAAAACAAAATCCATGGAGACAACTTTCAACAAAGTTGTCATCTCGGACATGTTCGAGTCGCCAACAATTACATGCAAGCGTCGGAAAGCTTCAGAATCAGCATGTGGTTCATCGCGAGTATTGATTATTGGGCGGGACCGAGTTGTTGCACTAGAAACGCCTTCCCACATGTGATCTGCGCGCTGGGAAAGAGAGTAGATAGTTCCTCTTGGCGTTGTTAGAACTTTGCCAGCACCGCAAATTAATTGTCGAGTAATTAGAAACGGCAAAAGTGCTTCGATTTGCTCCAAGTAATCCTGGCGTCGCTTGATCAAGAAGTTTTCATGACAGCCGTATGAATTGCCACCGGAATCCGTGTTGTTCTTGAAGAGGTAAATCTCGCCTTCGATACCCTCTTCCAATAATCGTTCCTGAGCATCAATAATCAACTCGGCCAAGATTCTCTCGCCAGCTTTGTCTTGGACAATCAAGTCATGGAAGTCATCGCACTCCGCTGTTGCGTACTCTGGATGGCTACCAACATCCAAGTACAGACGAGCACCATTTGTGAGAAAAACATTTGAGCTTCGGCCCCAAGAAACCACGCGCTTAAACAGATAGCGTGCTACTTCATCCGGCGTTAGTCGACGTTGACCTTGGAATGTGCAAGTTACGCCAAACTCGGTTTCAATTCCGAAGATTCGTTTGTCGAGTCGACCTGATGACACTTACTGGCCACCCTTTTGCACGAATCCCTTAACAAACTCTTCAGCATTCTCTTCAAGCACCAAATCAATGGCATCTAGCAAGTCAGTGACGTCCAGGTCTGAACTCGAAGCAGTTGGAAGTGGAGTGAATTCAGCAGACTGCTCCCGATCGGAGTTACCTTTTGCAAACTCGCGCTCGCTCATTTCGAACCCCATTTCATTGAATGCTGTGCGCTTCTACGCAACAGACTATTCCAGTAGTACAAACCTTATGCCAATACGTGTTCTGGCTTCAGGTTAGCCAGCAAATCAGCTGCTAACTCGGAGCGCTCAAATAGATCTGAAGCAGCAGATCGTGTTCCACCTAGCGCATCGGGCGTTGAAACTCGCTTCAATGGAACATCCGGACCTAGATCCAGGATCACGGAATCCCACGAGGCAGCTGCAACCTGATCAACGTACTTAGCCACACAAGTACCACGGAAGTAAGCACGAGTATCGGCTGGTGGATTTGCAACTGCCTGGGCAACCTGCTCCTCAGTGAAAAGCAAATCCATCTTCCCCTTTTGTTGTAAAACGCGAGCTAAGCCCTTATCTGGACGCAAGTCAGCAAACTGAATGTCAATGGCGGCCAGTCTGGAATCGCTCCAAAGCAATTGATCGCGATTTCGATACCCATTAAGCACTGACAACTTGGTTATCCAGTCAACTTCATTCACAAGTGACATTGGATCATTTTCTAACGCATGCAGGATTCGACCCCATTGCGAGACCACGTCATGAGCCATCTCGTCAGTTTCGCCGGTTGATTTAAGGAACTCGACTGCGCTCTGCTGATAATGCTTCTGAATATCCAAAGCCGACATCTCAGAACCATCACGTAATCGTTGCTTGGTTTCAAACTTGTAGTCATGACTCACAAGGTGCATAGAGGTAACGGCATCGTAAAGTTCAAAATCGAGTTTCAGGAATCCAGCTTCAATCATGCTTAGAACAACTGCTGTGGTACCCATCTTTAAATAATTGATTTTCTGCGACATGTTGGCATCGCCGATGATGACGTGCAGGCGACGGAACAAATCAGGATCAGCATGAGGTTCATCACGAGTGTTAATAATTGGTCGGCGCAACGTAGTTTCTAGACCAACTTCAGCCTCAAAGAAATCGGCTCGCTGACTGATTTGAAATCCTGGTTCGATGTTCTCTTGTCCAAGACCAACACGTCCCGCACCAGCAAAAACACATCTAGTGACAAAAAACGGAGTCAAGTACTTAACTAAATCGCCAAATGGAACTTCGCGAAGCACCTGGTAATTCTCATGAGTTCCGTAACTCACGCCCTTACCGTCAGTGTTGTTCTTGTAAACCGTGATGAGTTCACCAGTGAGTGTGCTGGCCAAGCGCGCACTCCGTTCGATGATTCGATCCCCTGCGGTATCCCAAAGCGCGGCATCAAGCGGATTAGTGACTTCAGGCGAAGCATATTCCGGATGAGCATGATCGACGTAGTATCTTGCCCCGTTTGGTAGCACCAAGTTAGCTAAACCGTAGTCATCATCTGTTAACTGACTTGGATCAGCGTCTGCTCTACTCATGTCAAAGCCGCGAGCATCTCGCAAAGGTGATTCGACGTCGTAGTCCCAACGCATTCGGCGGATTCGATTTGGCATCACTTCATTGCCATATGCATTTACAACTTGACTGGATAGCAACATGGGATTGGCGCTGGAATCACGAGGGTTAGAGATTCCAAACTCGGATTCAATGCCCATAACGCGGCGTACTGACATACCGGAAACCTTAAGCAAATGGATTTGGAGACAGCGAAGTATCGATGCTGCGACCGGATTCGTCGCCCTTCTTGCCATGAATCAAAGTGCGCATGAAAACGATGCGATCTCCCTTCTTGCCAGAAATTCGAGACCAGTCATCTGGGTTTGTAGTATTCGGCAGATCTTCGTTCTCATGGAATTCATCAAGGCAAGCTTGCAGCAAGTGCTCGATAGTTATTCCCTTTTCGCCAACGGTAAGGAATGACTTGATCGCAGCTTTCTTCGCGCGACTAACGATGTTCTCAATCATGGCGCCAGAACTGAAGTCCTTGAAGTAAAGAACTTCCTTGTCGCCATTGGCGTAGGTAACTTCAAGGAACTCGTTATTAGGAGTTGTGGAGTACATCTCTTCAACCACGCGCTGGATCATCGCTGTAGCAGTCTTATGTGCATCATTTCCATGCTCAGCTAGATCAACCTGACTCAACGGCAAGTCAGTTGTTAAGTACTTACCAAAGATGTCGATTGCAGCTTGGGCATCAGGGCGTTCGATCTTGATCTTTACGTCTAGACGACCTGGACGCAGGATTGCCGGATCAATCATGTCTTCGCGGTTAGATGCGCCAATAACGATTACATTCTCTAGACTTTCAACGCCATCTATCTCACTAAGCAACTGCGGAACGATTGTGTTCTCAACGTCGCTTGATACTCCACTACCTCTGGTGCGGAACAGCGAATCCATCTCATCGAAGAAAACAATTACTGGAGTACCTTCGCTTGCCTTTTCCCGAGCGCGCTGGAAGATGATACGAATCTGACGTTCAGTTTCGCCAACAAACTTATTGAGAAGTTCTGGGCCTTTAATGTTCAAGAAGTAACTGCGTCCTTCGCCAACTCCGGAAATCTCGGAAACCTTCTTGGCAAGTGAATTCGCTACTGCCTTAGCAATTAAAGTCTTGCCGCATCCTGGCGGGCCGTACAACAAGATTCCCTTTGGTGGCTTTAATTCATATTCCTTGAAAAGTTCTGGGTGCAAGAACGGTAATTCAACCGCATCTTTGATCGTGTTGATTTGATCGCCAAGTCCGCCAATGTCTTCATAGTTAATGTCAGGAACTTCTTCAAGAACTAAATCTTCAACTTCTGACTTTGCGATGCGCTCGAATGCGTAACCAGCTTTCATGTCAGCAAGCAAACTGTCACCAGATCGCAATGGCACATCTCGCAATGGCGCGGCTAAGTGAATAACTCGCTCTTCGTCGCTTCGGCCGGTAACAATGGCGCGAGTTCCATCTTCCAGAACTTCCTGGAAGATTACGATCTCACCTTGGTCGTCGAAAGTTCCAGCTACAACTACGTTCATCGATTCGTTGAGAATTACCTCTTGGCCTGGACGCAAAGTTTCGCGATCAACCTCTGGGGCCATAGCTACCCGCATCTTGCGGCCATTGATAGTTACATCAACTAACTCATCTGCAGCAGGGCCTAGATAAATTGCATAACCATTAGGCGGAGCGCTCAGTCGATCAACTTCTTCTTTAAGCCCAATGATCTGTTCTCTAGCCTCGCGAAGCGTCGCAGTTAGTTTGGCATTGGATTCAGATAAGTCATCAATACGTGTGTTTAACGAGCGCAATTGATCTGCACTTGTTGACTCAGTCATCAGTTGCCTCCTCGCCTAAATCCACGCTTGTCTCTGCTTCAGCAACAGTATCCAATCCGCCTTTCGTAGGG
>JBIIAS010000068.1:0-6426 GCA_044239795.1 Candidatus Nanopelagicales bacterium
TAGAGAGTGCCGCTACTAAAAAGAAAAGACACCCGAAGGTGTCTTTTCTTTTTAGTAGCGGGGACAGGATTTGAACCTGTGACCTCTGGGTTATGAGCCCAGCGAGCTACCGAGCTGCTCCACCCCGCGTCGGTTTTTCAAGGATACGCGAGGATTCCAGCCCAACCAAATCGCTAACTTGCTGGTTAGCTTGGTGATGGAGCCGGAGTCGCGACTGGGGATGGCGTTGGCGTTGGGGCCAGGCTCTCTCCCGCAATCTGACTACCAGCGGTGGTAGCGCGGTCTAGTGCCTCAGACAGTCGATCCTGTGCTTCACCGTAAGCCGCAAAGTCACCAGCAGCCAACGCCGCTACACCGTCTGTGTAGGCCTTGTTAGCATCGATGATTGCCTTCGCCAGATCTTGTTCTGGTGTTGTTACAGGCGCCTCTGGGGCTTCCGGATCAGTCGGCTCCACTGGAATTGTGGTTTGTCCGGTGAATACCTTCTTCAAAGCAGTTTCTAAATCATCTTCGAAGGCAACCTTGGATCCAAAGGACACAAGAACCTTACGAAGCAATGGATAACCTTCGCCTTGGGAAGCTCGAACGTAGACCGGTTCGAAGTACAGCAAGCCGCCACCAACTGGCAACGAAAGCAAGTTACCTAGAACTACATCGGAACCACCACTTCGCAATAGCGAAAGTTGCTTAGCTACTTCAGGGTCTGATTCGAAGTTATTCTGCACTTGACGAGGTCCAGGGATCGTTGTGTTTCGCGGAAGCTGCAAAACACGAATCGTTCCGTAGTCATCGCCGTGATCCGAGTTAACCGACATAAATGCCGCCAAAGTTTGACGCTTAGTCGGCGCATACGTAGTTGTTAGAGAGAAAGTTGGAGCGTCCTGATCTGGCATCTGCAACGTTAGGTAATAGGGTGGCTGAGCTTGACCAACAGTTGGCTTAGTTGGATCTTCTGGAACGATCCAGAAATCCTGACCGGAGTAGAACGCCTGTGGGTCTCCTACGTGGTACTTAGCCAACACATCGCGCTGCACCTTGAACATATCTTCTGGGTAGCGGATGTGGTCTAGCACTCCGGCAGGAATTGCAGACTTAGGCTGAACTACGCCTGGGAATGCTTTACTCCAAGTTTGTAGGATCGGATCTTTTTCATCCCATGCGTAGATGTTTACGGAACCGTCATATGCATCCACAGTTGCCTTCACAGCATTGCGGATGTAAGTAATGTTTCCAGCGCTTAGTGGAATCGATTCAAATTGGGTATTTACTGAATCTGCTGTTGCATCACGTAATGAAATTCGAGCTGAGTATGGGAATTCATTTGTCGTTGTGTAGCCATCAACAATCCATTGGACCTTGCCATCAATAACGGCTGGGTACGGATCGCCATCAAGAGTTAGCCACGGAGCAACTTTAGCTACGCGAGTCTTTGGATCGCGATCGTAAAGGATCTTTGATTCTGAACCGATTTGATTTGAAAGCAAAATATTTGTCTCTTGGTAGTTCAAGGCAAAGATTGCGCGCTGAATCATGTTTCCAATTGGTACGCCACCTGCACCTGTGTAGGTGTTGTTTGTCTGTCCGTTTTCACTCTTGTCATCTGGGAAATCAAGTTCGATTGGTGGCTGGCTACCATCGCTACCCACAATTGAATAAGCCGGTGATTGCTCACCGAAGTAGATCCGTGGTTGATCAATGTCTAGCTTGCCTGATGGCGGGATATTGCTTTCAGCAAACTTAGGAGCGCCGTCTGCTTCAGCGGTATTTTCATATGCCGCTACGACACCGTAACCATGTGTGAAGACCATGTGGTCGTTAAACCAATTTCGCTGATCGTCAGCTAGTCCTTCAAGATTAACTTCGCGAACTGCAATAACAGTTCCGCGCTTAACGCCATCGATCAAGTAGCGGTCAACGTCAAGTGTTTCTGGGAATGCATAGAAACCACGAATCTGTTGTAGCTGGCTAAACGTTGGTGAATTCAAGGCTGGGTCTAGTAAACGAATGTTTGAAAGGGTTCCAGCATCCTCGGCCAAAGATGCTAAAGATGGATTATCAATTGCTGCATAGTCGGTGAACTTAACATCATTTAATCCGTAGGCCGAAAGCGTGGAATCAATATTTCGCTGAATGTAAGGAGCTTCACGTTGCAATTCAGAAGGCTTAACTTGGAACTGCTGAACGAAAGCTGGATACAAACCACCAATTACAAACGATGCACCTAGCATCGCGCCGAATGCAATAAATGGAAGTGACCAACCTTTTCTAAAGATTGCTACAAAGAACAGAATTGCTGTTGCTAGTGCAATGTAGGTCAAAATTGTTTTGGCGGGTACTACTGCATTTACATCCGTGTACTTAAGTCCGGTAATTAATGCATCAGATTTTGTTGCCAACGAATACTTATCAATTGAATACGCGCCGGCCTTTAGTAATGCAAGGGTGCCAAGCAAGAACATCAAGTGGCGACGAGCCGAATCTGTTGATTGCGAAATCTTTGTGCTTAGTCCGCCATAGATGTAGTGAACAACAACATTGACGATCAAAGAAATGATCAGAATCGTAAAGCCAAATCCTAAGAAGAATCTCAAGAACGGAAGTTCAAATGCGTAAAACGCAATATCCTTGCCGAATTGTGGATCGGTCTGACCAAATGGAGTGGAGTTGCTCCACAACATGAAAGTTTTCCATTGGCTTGCTGCCGAAAGTCCAGTCAGAACACCAAACGCAATTGGTCCAGCAATGAAAACTAAACGACGGAACGGGTCAAGACTTTCTCGATACTTCTGTAGAGCGAATTCTTCTGGCGTCGATGGCAAGTTGATTGGACGAGAGCGGTAAGCCAAAGTGGCAGCGCCCCAAAGACTGAGGGCTGTAAGCGCTGTGACTGAGATGAACAGAATTGCTCTGATTGTGAGCTGCTGAGTGAACACATCGGTTCGCCCAACTGAGCCGTACCACTGCCAGTCGGTATAGAAGCCAGCAAATATTGAAAATGCGACAAATAGGCCGGCAAGGATCGTAAGGGTTATGCCGAGAGGGCTACGACGAGGACGTTCTGAATTTATGCTCACTTAAATACCTTACGTTGAAATTTCGCAATCCACATACGGCAGACTTACCCTATGGATTTTGCTTCAAACCTAGAACCCTTGATTCGGGAAGTCGAAGACCACGTGGCTAGTGCTGGTTGGGACCAGCCAGTTCGACTATTTGCCTTGGTGCCTACAGATAGCCTGCTATCGGCCAATCCAGATCTGGCTGGAGAGCTTGGAATCAGTGCAGATATGCCGCTTACTTCAGTGGAGCAAGAGATTGAGGATGCTTTAGAACTCGATGAATTGCTAGCAACCATTGCTTGGCCAGAAGATGTTGCTGGTGCGATTGTGGTTTTAGAGCGAATTGTTTTGCCACCATCTGCGGAATCAGATTTACCTTCAAATGATGACTCTGCACTTGTGCAAGCCGCTTCTGATCATCCAGAGCGACGTGACGTGCGGATTGTGAGTGCGGTTTTGCGCACTGGCCAAAATCTAAATGCGCTTCGTTATCGAACTCATGATTCAGCCGACGCAGTCGCCGTTGCGCCGAATCTAGTCGCTCGACTTAATGATGCTGTTGCTTCAACCTTTGCGGACTAGGCCATAGTTAGAAAAAGTTTTTGCAATTGCGCAGAAACTTCTTCATGGTTCTTCTTGCCCTCAGTTAGGCATTCTTTAAGTCCGGCAGAGATCAAACTAAAGGCTGCTTTGTCGATCGCTTTAGAAACAGCAGCAAGCTGATTAACGATGTCTTCACAGGAACGACCTTCTTCGACCATGCGAAGAATTCCACCCATTTGACCCTCAGCCCTACGGATTCGCTTAACAAAATCATCAAGAGCTAGTTCATCTTCAACAACATGTGTTGGCTTCTTTACGGTGCTCATGCCTGCTCCCCTGTGGTTAGTGGTGCGCCCATCATTCTCCATGAACCTGTGCCACCTGCAATGTTGACTACATCAAATCCCTGTTGCTCCAAGAATGCGCAAGCCTGAGCAGATCGACCACCTGCTTCGCAGATTACGTAGTGTTTAGTTGCCTTATCAATTTCATTGTTTCGAACCGGAATCATTGAAAGTGGGATGTGCTTTGCGCCCGGAACATGCCCGTCAACGTATTCGTCTAGCTCACGAACGTCAACTACTGATACGCGTTTGTAGATTGCCATTAACTCAACGGCTGAAATCTCTTGCATCACTATCCTCGATTCCTTTGGGTGTAATTAGTTTAAGCGTTTGTTGACTGAGTCTGCTGTTTCGCAATTTCGTTTCGAACTTCATCCATATCTAAGGCTTCAACAGCATCAAGCAGCTCGTTGAAAGCTGGTGCAGGGAGTGCACCCGGCTGGCTAAAGACCAAGATTCCGTCGCGGAATGCCATCAGAGTTGGGATAGAAGTGATATTTGCAGCAGCGGCGATCTCGCGCTGTGCTTCTGTATCTACCTTGCCGAACTTGATGTGTTCACGTTCGGTTGATGCAGCTTCGAATACTGGTCCAAACATGCGGCATGGACCACACCACTCTGCCCAGAAATCGACAAGTACGATGCCTGATCCGGTCACTGTTGCTTCAAAATTTTCTTTAGTTAACTCAAGAGTTGCCATCGTGTTTCCTTATCGATTTATTTCATCTAGTTGAGGTTGTTCTTTAACTTTCTTTGGCTTTGGCAAACTGCACTGGGCTTCATTTACCAAACGCTTGCGCAGGGCATACATCAAAAGCAGAAGCCCAGCGGCGCCAAGGTAAGGCTGGACTGGACCAAAGTACTGAATCGCTCCGGTTGAACCAAGTGCAATTAGTACCAACTTGTTACAAACCGGGCAGCCAACAGCTAGGTATGCCAGGAAGCCACCAATTGAACCCACTTTTGCCGAGCTCTCGTCTGTGATTACCTCATCCATTCGCACGTAGGTAGCGAAAAGCATGCCTGAAAGTACGGATGTTGCGATAAGAACTGGCACAGACCATGAGGTCACTCCGACAGCTCTACCGAATACTGGATTTTCGATTACCGCAGTTGGAATTCCAATAACAAAAAATGTTGCAATCGCCACAGCAATTGCTGTGACCCACCGCCTGGCGGGCCACAGCATTACTGCTGTTAAGCAAGTCGGGGTCATTAGCGCCCTAGTAGCTTTCCAAAGAATGATGATTTCTCACCAGAAGCAGCGGCTTCTTTTTTCTTTGATGCACAATCGCAACGATTGCTCATTGGCACGCCAGCAAACACCATATCTAAGTGTTGGCCGCAGCCACTGTATGTAACCTTGCCGCACTTACGGCAATTAACTCGACTACACATCTGATTTCCTTTTTCTATTAGTTAATTGATTAAAAGTTTTATTGAACTACTGGTCCGCCGGCAGCTTCCCAATCGATGATTCCACCCTGCATGTCATACATGTCCGTGAAACCAAGCTCTGCCATTTCATTAGTTGCTACAGCTGAACGATTTGCGCTTCGGCAATAGACGGCGACAGTTGCGTTCTTATCTAGCTTTGAAACTTCACTTGAAAAATTAGAATCTGCAACATTGATGTTGATTGCATTTGCAATGTGTCCAGCATTGAATTCTTCGGGTGTGCGAACATCCAGGATGATTACGCCTGGTTGCGCAATTACTTCACTGAACTCAACTGGATCAACTTTCTTGGTGGCTTCATTGCTGCTGGAGCAACCGGCCAAAAGACCTACGGATGCAATGGCTGCTACCGCCAGTGCGACTGCCTTCTTCATTTAATGTCCCCTCTAATCTGGTGTTGTGAAACTATAACATACCCCTAGGGGTATACTTAAAACATCTGGGACCCTAGATGTTTTAAGTATGGAGAATGTTTTGAGTAATGCAGCGCAAAAGTGGGCAAAAGATCTAGCTGAATGGGCAATACCTGAAAGCATCATCTCCCAGGCACCAGAGTCTCCATGGATCCATCCCCCAGCAATGTTTACCTTGCCTACAGAAATTCCGGATAGTCCGTCTCATCAACGAGCTCGTGAAGCAATGCCTGCAGGTGGAAGTGTCCTAGACATTGGTTGCGGAGGTGGCATAGCTGCGTTTGCGATTGCACCGCCAGCCGGAACTGTCATCGGGGTTGACCATCAGGATGAAATGCTCAAAATGTTTGCTGAATCTGCAAATGCAAAAGGGCTTGAACACCAAGAAGTCCTCGGAGACTGGCCTGATGTGTCACCTCAAACTCCAATAGCTGATGTTGTTACTTGCCACCACGTGGCATACAACGTCGCTCAAATTAAACCCTTTCTCAAGGCACTTGATTCACATGCCACAAAGCGAGTAGTTATCGAACTACCCCAACAGCATCCACTTTCGACTATGCGCGATTCTTGGAAGCACTTTTGGAATCTAGATCGCCCGGCAAACCC
>JBIIAS010000069.1:0-6335 GCA_044239795.1 Candidatus Nanopelagicales bacterium
CAGAACTGCACCTTTGCCATAGGACAGCGAGACATTCTCGAGGTTAATTAAGTTACGGGGAGCCACGCTAGTGCCTTTCGGGTCGCTCTATTCTCGCAGGTGTTTAACGGATCACGAAACCAGAAGCGCTCAGCGATTTAACATCGAAAGCTGTTTAATGATGGCTGAAGTAGGTCCTGAGGTATTCAAGGCATAAAAGTGCAAACCTTCCGCACCGAGAGCAAATACGTCTTCACAAATCTGTACTGCAACATCGATACCAAGTTGCTTTAGAGACTCTGGATCATTCTGGTATCGAGCGAACCGTAAACGTGTCGCCTTAGGCATGTAACCGCCACTTAATTCCAACATCTTCACGATCTGTGGGTAGCTGGTTACCGGCATGATGCCTGGGTAGATAGAGAGTTTTGAGCCACGGGCATCTAGCGCGTTTCGCAGTGCTTCATACCGACCGCTATCGAAGACAAACTGAGTAATAGCAAACGTGGCACCTAGTTCTTCTTTGCGAAGTAGGACGTTGATGTCTTTTGCAAAGTTTCCCTCGGATGCTGGGTGCACATCAGGAAATGCCGCCACACCAATCGAGAAGCCGCCAAGTTCAGCAGCAAGCTCAACTAGTTGATCTGCGTAATCAAACCCACCAGGCGTAGTCACCCACGGTGCTGTAGGTCCACCAACAGGGTCACCACGAAGCGCTAAGACGCCGTGGAAGCCTTCTGCCTTGTATTGCTCAAGAACATCAATTAACTCATCTCGAGTGGATCCAACGCAGGTTAAATGCCCGATAACTGGCACACCAGTTTTGGAAATGAATTCTGAGGCAATACGAACGGTTCGATCTCGAGTTCCACCGCCTGCGCCATAAGTCATCGAAACAAAATCAGGCTTAAACTCCTGGAGCTCATCAATGGTTTGCCAGAGTTTTTGTTCGCCCTCAGGATCTTTGGGCGGGAAGAACTCAAATGAGATGGTGGGGGTTTGAACTGTGGCGCTCGAAACATCAAAAGCGGTGTCGGCTGACAACTTGCCTCCTGGAGATCTGGGGGGATCAATCCACGAGGCTTCGTTTCCTGAAATCTAAATTTATCACTTACAAGTTCAAATTACAGTCAGACACGTGTTTTTGTAACTTGCTTTGTGGCTATCAGCGCAACGTAGGCAATTGGAATTGCAGACAATGCACAAAGCCAGCCGTAACTTAAGACTGCGATGATCACGCCTGCCAAAGCACCACCAATTGCTGCGCTTAAATTCATTACAAGGTCTGAGGTTCCTTGCGCTGGCGCTCGATAGTGATCTGAAACTGACTCAGAAAGCAACGTAGAGCCGGCAATCAAGGTGCAAGACCAGCCAAGGCCTAGTAAGAACAAGCCGATGCCTAATTGAATCTCATTGTTAGCAGGTGACAACCCTGAGATGACTGCAGAGGCAATCAGAATCAAGCTGCCGATCAGAATTACTTGCTGCCTTCCAAGGCGATCAGTCAGATAACCGACCACAGGGGACAGCGCATACATTCCAGCAATGTGAACGCTGATAACGAAACCAATGATGTTTAGCGAAACATCAACATGCGCCATGTGAACCGGAGTCATGACCATAACGGCAACCATGATCAAGTGGCCCATTGAAATAGCCAATAATCCAAGCAGGGCATTTGGAATAGAAGTTATGTGTTTGAAAACTTCTTTAGTTGGCACCTTGGTTTTGCTGGAGGATTCCTCGCTGTGCCCAGCGACGCTAGTTAGATAAGGATCTGGCTTTAGTCGCGTCCAGATAATTAATGAACCGATTCCAAGCATTACTGCCGAAAGAATGTATGGCCCAGTTAGTTTGGGCAAGCCGAAGAAGCTAGCTACATCGCCAAACGGTCCCATTAGGTTTGGCCCTACTACAGAACCAATGGTCGAAGCCCAGACGACAAGGGACAAACTTTTTGCTCTAGTAGATGAACTTGCTAGATCAACTGCGGCATAACGTGCCTGGTAGCCAGAAGCTGCAGCAGCGCCAACTAAGAAGGTACCGAGCAACATAAGAGGAAGAATTCTTGTGGTACCGCCAGCCACTGCAAAGGCAGCGCCAATAGCTCCGATTAGGTATCCAGAACCAAGGGCAAGACGACGCCCACCACGCCTGGTTAGATTCGCAAGCGGCAACGCCATTGCGGCCGCTCCCAGGACGCCAAAAGTTTGAGCCAATCCAGCGAGTGCTTCTGACTTTGTAATGCTCGCTACCAAAAGTGAGCCAGCAGCAACTGTGCTGGAATAACCAAGTCCGGAAAGAGTTTGCGCACTTGCCAAAATCTGAAGAGTTTTCTTTTGAAGTGGATGCGCTAACTCAACGGAAGGTTCGGTCACAGGTAACAGCCTATTGAGGTGGTTAAATTAATCAGTGACCAACATCCAAAAACCAAGTGCCCCTATTTACGCTTCTACTACTTCGGGTTACTACCCGGTAATCATGGCAGTGTTTGTATCACTGCTAGTTATTTCGAATATCGGTGCAGTAAAGCTCATCTCAGTTGGTCCACTAATACTTGACGGTGGAGCGTTCCTGTTTCCGTTGGTGTACATAACAGGGGACATCCTCAGTGAGGTTTACGGCTTCAAAGCAGCACGTAAGGCAATCTTTGTTGGATTCGCAATGGCAATCCTTGCAGCAATCACGTTCTGGTTGGTTCAACTATCACCTCCCGGTGGCGGCTGGGCGAACCAAGAAGCCTTCGAAGCTGTTTTAGGATTTGTCCCACGTATCGTGCTTGCAAGTGTCTGCGGGTTCATGGTTGGCCAGTTACTTAACTCATACGTTTTAGTCAAGATCAAGGCACGCACGAATGAAAAATCACTTTGGGTAAGGCTGATTGGCTCAACATTGGTTGGCGAACTAGCTGACACCGTTGTCTTTTGCACAATTGCCTTCTACGGAATCATTACCGGAGGCGATTTCTTGAATTATGTAATTGTTGGCTACCTATACAAGACACTGGTTGAGATCGTTATGCTGCCGGTCACTTACCGCGTAATCGCTCACGTAAAGGCAAACGAACCAACGTACGTTGCTGCTAGCTAATACTTAGTTCTTGGTTAAGCCAGGACGTTGATACTGACCCATAAATTCAGTTTTGAATTCCTGAAAGGTTCCATCTATCAAGGTCTGACGCATTTTTGCTACTAACCCAACAATGAAATGCTCATTATGGATTGTGAGCAAAGTAGAGGCCAGAAGTTCCTTGGCATGAACTAAGTGATGAAGGTAAGCCTGGGTGTAATGAGTGCAGGTGTAGCACTCACAGCCCTCCACTAAGGGCTCAAATGATCTGCGGTACTTGGCATTGGTGATGTTGAATCGGCCGTAGTTGTTATAGACCGCAGCGTTCCTTGCTACCCGAGAAGCCGAGACACAGTCAAAAGTGTCAATGCCTGCCTCAACGCCCACAAATAGGTCCTCGGGTTCACCAATGCCCAATAGATGGCGGGGGCGAGCTAGAGGAAGCTCTTCGGTTACCCAGCTGACAATTGTTCCAAGTTCGTGCTTATCTAACGCTCCGCCAATGCCGTATCCATCAAAGTCCATGGCACCTAAGTCTGAAGCAGCCTTGCGGCGCAGATCTTCGTATTGCGCACCTTGGATTACTCCAAATAGGGCTTGATACGGCTTAGTGGATCGATCGGCAGTCAACTTCTTGTGTTCTTCTATGCAACGCAATGCCCAGAGCCTGGTTCGCTCAAGTGACATCACTTGGTAATCACGAGTATTCATGAGGGTAGTTAGCTCATCGAAGGCAAACATAATGTCAGCACCAAGCTGGTGTTGCACTTGCATGGAAAACTCTGGCGTAAACCGGTGCATAGTGCCGTCTAAGTGAGACTTGAAGGTCACGCCGTCATCATCAACATGAGCAAGGCGAGTCTTGTTTTCCGCAATCACATCATCTGACTGCACTGTGTCAGTCTCCATGGCCAGAACTTTCTTAAAGCCAGCACCAAGACTCATAACTTGAAAGCCGCCGCTGTCAGTGAAGGTTGGACCAGGCCAGTTCATGAATTTACCTAAGCCACCAGCCTCATCAACAATGTCTGCGCCAGGCTGTAGGTACAAGTGGTAAGCGTTTGCCAGCAAGGCCTGGGAGCCAAGTTCCTGCATTGACTCTGGCATAACCGACTTAACAGTTGCCTTGGTTCCAACTGGAATAAAAGCTGGGGTTTGAATCTGGCCGTGGGGAGTGTTGATGGTTCCAGCTCGAGCACTGCTGCTTTTTTCTGGCTGACTTACAACTTCGAAAGAAAATTCAGATTGCGGCACGGATTAAAGACTGTCTAGGTGATCGGCAATTTTCTTGGCTGCGCTACCAAGTGCTTTGAATTCTGCATCAGTGAGTAGATCAACTAGGTGATTACGCACGCCCGATACATGGTCTGGTGCAGCAGCAACCAGAGCCTTAACACCAGCACTTGTCATTACGGCTAATTGACCTCTGCGATCATCTGGGCAAACTTCGCGGGATACCAATCCAGCTGATTCCATGCGGTCGATTTGGTGTGACAGTCGACTACGGGAGAGCAGTGTCTGGGTAGCAAGATCGCTCATGCGAATGGATTTGTTTTCGCTCTCAGAGAGTCTTACCAAGATTTCATAATCGGTGATTGTTAAACCGTGCTGCTCTTGCAGTTCGCGACTTAGCTGTTCACGTAGCGCAGTTGAAGCGGTTAGCCAGGAACGCCAATGAACTTGCTGTTCTTTTGTTAGCCAACGGGTCATTGCAACAGTCTATTCCAAGTAATTGAAAAGTTAACTACACGGAAGTTAGGATCTCAGCGCCATCTGCCGTAACAACTAGGGTGTGCTCAAATTGCGCGGATCGAAGGCGGTCTTTTGTGACTACCGTCCAGTCGTCATCCCACATATCCCAAGTGTGAGTTCCAAGGGTCAACATTGGTTCGATAGTGAAGGTCATGCCCTCTTTGATCTCGGTGTCAAAATGTTCAGTGTCGTAGTGGGGGATTATTAGACCAGAGTGAAACGTAGTGCTGATGCCATGTCCAGTAAAGTCGCGCACCACACCGTAGTTAAAGCGTTTGGCATAAGACTCGATAACTCGGCCGATCACATTGATTGGACGCCCAGGCTTTACAGCTGCAATTGCCCGCTTAAGGGATTCCTCAGTGCGTTCCACAAGCAGCCGGGATTCCTCATCCACGTTGCCAGCCAAGAAAGTGGCATTTGTGTCACCGTGCACACCATTTATGTAGGCAGTGATGTCGATGTTGCAGATGTCTCCATCTTTGATCACAGTCGAATCAGGTATTCCGTGACAAATCACTTCGTTAAGGCTGGCACAAAGAGATTTAGGAAAATCTCGATATCCCAAAGTTGATGGGTAGGCATTGTGATCCAAGAGAAACTCATGACCAATTCGATCTAGTTCGTCAGTTGTTACACCTGGTACAACATTCTTACCGACTTCAGCTAAAGCTTGTGCTGCGATCCGACCAGCTATTCGCATCTTCTCAATAGTCTCTGCAGTTTGAACGTCAGAACCTGAATGCTTCTTAGGTGCTTTCTTCCCTACGTACTCAGGACGGGCAATTGAGGCCGGAACTGTTCGTTCGGGGGAGATAGTTCCAGGGACTAGGTTTCCAACTGGAGCATTCATGTTCTTATTCTAATTCGAATTACAAATGGTAGGTATTGCGACGAGCAGGTGCCAGAATGCAATTATGCAGTGGTGGTTTTGTTTAATTCATAAAGTCGTCGAAGAACATGTTGGTTGCCCGAATGCTTCTCGGCTTGGTCCTTATGAAACACGCGAACTAGCGGAAACCGCTATTGAGCGCATCAGTAAGCGACAAGAAGATTTAGATAGTGAAGAGGATTAGCCCTCGCGAACCTTTGTAACTTTTACCCAAAGCAAAAACCCCGCTCCCAAAAGGGAACGGGGTTTTTGATGAAGCAGGGGAAATTTACTTCTTCTTCGCAGCTGGCTTGCGCTTAGCAGCCTTGCGCTTAGCAGGAGCCTTCTTTGCAGCAGCTTTCTTAGCCGGCTTGCGCTTGGCAGCCTTCTTCTTAGCAGGTGCCTTCTTGGCAGCCTTCTTCTTAGCAGGTGCCTTCTTGGCAGCCTTCTTCTTAGCAGGTGCCTTCTTGGCAGCCTTCTTCTTGGCAGCTGGCTTACGCTTTGCAGCCTTCTTTGCTGGAGCCTTAGCTACAGCCTTCTTCTTAGCAGCCTTGCGCTTAGCAGGTGCCTTACGTGCTGTGGTCTTCTTGGCAGCCACAGGTCCTCCTCGAGGTAAGACCCTCGGACGTCCCGAAGGTTCTTATTAACAAGGTTGGCAGACAAA
>JBIIAS010000070.1:0-6286 GCA_044239795.1 Candidatus Nanopelagicales bacterium
GGCGCAGTCGTAACGATGATCGGGCCACGTCAGCAAAAGGCAGTAACTGCAATGACTTCCCGCGCTGGAGTAGATCCAGAAGTGGTCAAGGTCAAGCCAATGTCTAAGGAATTAGTTGCCATCACAGGAGCAAAAGAGCCAACCGGAATTGCTTGGAAACCACCAGCAGAACCGCCAGCTCGCGGCCGCCGACCAGGCGGTCCAAGCAGATCTGGTGGCGGACGCCCGCAGGGTCGATCCGGCGGATCCCGCGGCGGATCTCGATCCCGCTAGATCTAGACCAATCCAGACAAATCGGATTTTCAAGTAAGGCATTCTGCCCTTATTCTTTTGATACGGGGAAATGAGGAATTCAAATGAGTGACAGCAAGGGTCTAGGCCGCTTTTTCAAAGGTGACGAATCTGGCGATACTGGTTCAACTGGCGTGCGTGATTTCGCAGAAGCTGAAAGAACTATCAACGCATTACAGGGTCGAATCACTGAACTTGAGGGTGCAGTTGGCCGTCCCAGCTTCATCGACATGGATGAAGATGCGCTAACTCAGATTGCAGCCGAAGATGCTGCTGTAATCATTCGCGCCGCACGTCTTCGTGCTGGAAAGTTGATCGAACAAGCCACTGACACTTTGCAACAAGCTGAGTCTGAGCGCGAACAGATTCGCGCCAGTTGTGAACTAGACGCTCGCCAAACTCGAGAAGCCGCAAACGTTGACGCTCGCAAACTTCGTGCAGAAGCAACCGCAACACTTGAAACCGCTCGCGATCAAGCAGCGCAGTTACTTGAAGCTACACAGAATGATGCTGACTCCCAGGCTTTTGAAAACCAAAAAGTAATTGCAAAACTTCTTGAGGATGCAACGCGTCGCGCAAACGAAGTTGCCTCTGAAGCCGAAGTTCTAAAATCAAATGTTGATAAAGATCTAGCAGCACAGCGCGCACAGACCGAACTAGAACTTGCAAACCTTCGTGCGAGTACCGAAGCTGAGCTGAACAATCTGCGCAGTGAAACTGACAAGAGTACTTCTTCACAAATCACAGCAGCACAAGCTGAAGCTAAGCGTCTACAAACCGAAGCAACAAATGCAGCACAAGCCATGCTTGAAAAAGCAACTGGCGATGCTCAAGCATTACTGGCTAAATCAACCGGCGATGCTCGTGCATTAGGCGAAGATTCCAGCAAGAGCCATGCCGCAACGATTGCTGATGCGCAGGCAAAGCTTCAAGCCGCAGAAAAGCAAGCAGAACTTATTGTTTCGCAAGCACAAACTAAGGCAGATGAAATTGTTCGCGTAGCATCAGAAGCATCTCTCGCAGATGCTGAAAGCTTGCGTCAAGCAGCAATTGCATACCGCGACAACGTTTTGATTTCCGTAGATGCAAATCGCAGGATACTTGATGACCTAACAAAGCGAATTGCAGATCTTCGTGCGCAATGGTTTGATGCTCAGTCGACAATGACTCAGATTGCAAATCAAGCTGGTGCACGGTTTACCGAAGCCGAAGCAGCAGCAGCTGATGTATTCTCACGAATCACGGACAGCCGTGCCACGTTAACCGACAGCTTTAGTAATTTTGCCCAGGAAATCAAAGCGAATTCAAAAACCGAAGATAACTAACCATAAGTTAGGTTTAAAAGTTTGCTTGCGTTAGTCTGAATTTATGCGCATCGAAGCACGTAATTTAGATAAACATTTTCGTAGTGTCCATGCAGTCAAAGATCTTTCATTCACAGTTGAGCCAGGTCGTGTTACCGGATTTCTAGGACCAAATGGATCCGGAAAATCAACAACCATGCGATTGATGCTTGGCCTAGATAATGGCGGCGGCGAAACACTTTATGACGGCAAGAAACTATCCAGCCATCTTCCCGTGACCCGGACGATCGGTGCTCATCTTGATGCAAAGTTCTTTCATCCAAAGCGCACGGCTTACTCACATCTTCGAATGCTTGGCGCTGAAGCTGGAATTAGTAAGGCTCGAGTTCATGAAGTTCTAAAGCTGGTTGGCCTTGAATCTGTTGCAAAGAAACGCCCTGGTGGTTTTTCCTTAGGTATGGGTCAGCGCCTTGGATTAGCTGGCGCAATCCTGGCTGATCCTCAGGTGTTGATGTTGGATGAACCAGCAAATGGTTTGGATCCGCAATCGATTCAATGGCTGCGCGATTTCTTGAAGCATTACGCCTCAACTGGAAAATCAGTGCTTGTTAGCTCTCACTTACTTAGTGAAATGGAATTGTTAGCCGACGACGTAGTTGTTATCGCGCGCGGTAATTTGATAGCAGCAGAATCAATGCCAGCATTTTTGTCCCGAGCAACTGGTTCGGCTGTGGTTGTTCGCAGTCCGCAAAGTGAAAAGCTCTCTGAACTATTGACTGCGCAAGGAATTGCATCAACTACAGATGGCGCTAGAACAATTGTCATTCCTGGCCAAACTACAGACCGAATTGGCGAGATTGCATTCACAAACGGAATTGCACTTTCCGAATTGTCACCACGAACTGCCAGCCTGGAACAAGTTTTTCTTGAGCTAACCGAATCTGGTCAAGAGTACAGATTGGGAGAAACATCATGATCGCGAACTTGGTTTATGAATGGCGTCGACTTTGGTCGGTCCGTGCGACATGGATTATGACTTTTGTTTATTTAGTGATCACAGGATTACTTGGTGCCGGTCCACTATTCCTCGGTGATGGCGATTTTGGAACGCAAACTTGGAAAGGTTTGTACAGTACTAATGCAAACTTCCTATGTTTAGTGATGCTTTCGGTAGTTGCATCACAATTCTTTGGACATGAATATCGTTACGGAACAATTCGATTGACACTAACTGAGTTCCCAAAGCGGGAACGCGTGGTTTTGGCGAAAACTATTGTGTTATCAATTTATGTAACAATCTCAACTTTCCTAGGTTGGGCCGTTCTTGGTGTAGTGGGATCCATTGCGCCTGAAGGATCAATTGGAACCAAAGGCCCAGGTTTAAACATCAACGGCGGCGAATCTTCAGAGCTTTGGCAAGTTTTGGTTTTCGGTTTTGCATATTGTTTGATCGCGATGAGCCTGACAATGATCACGCGAAACTTAGCGCTGGGAATCGTACTGCCACTTTTGTTGTCGTCAATCATTGAAGGCTTGATCGTTCTCTTTGCAGGTCTGGCAAATGGCAAGATGGATTGGATCGTCGACGCCCTACCATTTTCAAACGGAACTGCTTGGTTAACTAATCTGCCGGATCAGCCAAATGCCGGTTTGATTTTCGCAGCCTGGGTAGCTGGCACATATCTAATTGGTTCGGCGATGTTCTTTAAGCGAGACGCATAGTTATGTTTTCAGGAATTTCCCGCAAGCAAATCCAACAATCGATAGTTGTTGGAATTCTTGCTGGAATCTTGGCAGGAATGTTTGGCGTCGGTGGCGGATTCTTAATGGTCCCGCTTTATGTACTTTGGATGGGACTTGATCAGCGTCGATCACACGCGACCTCACTTGCGGCAGTTCTTCCAATTGCAGTTGCAGGCGCGATCGGTTACTCCGCTTCTGATTACGTTGACTGGAACGCCGCGGCTGCTCTATTAGTGGGATCAATCTTTGGAGCGTTGTATGGCGTGAGACTTTTGGGCAAGGTGTCACTTAAGTTCTTGCAACTGGGTTTTGCTGGGCTGCTCTATTTATCTGCAATGCGATTGATTTGGTCTTCAACTCCAGAACAACTGTTAGAAGGTAACGCCGCAATTGCCTTCTTGGTATTTGTCGGCTTTTTTGCCGGCGTGATGTCAGGCCTATTTGGCGTCGGCGGTGGAATCGTTATGGTCCCAGCCCTGATCATCGCCTCGGGTATGGATTCCCTGACGGCCCGAGGCACCAGCCTTGCCGTGATTGTCGGGTCGGCAATTTCAGGAACGATCGCCAACCTACGAAAAGGCAATATAGATGTGCCATTTGCCCTACTTTCAGGCGTTGCTGGGATCCCAGCCACATTCCTTGGGGTCTACCTAAGCCAACAAGTTCCCCAGCGAACCGCCTTGATTCTGTTTTCCTTTATTTTGATCGCAATTGCCACTCAACAAGCCCGGAAAGTTCAACTTAGTTCTGCGGTACATTAAGGATCACCCTAGGCTCGTACCTAATTGATCTAAGGCGGAATTGCTGATGTTGGTATTTATCCCAGCGGAAACCAGAGCGGGCGAACGCCGCGTTGGTCTAACTCCAGAAGGTGCTCAAAAGCTTATAAAGCTAGGGCTAAATGTGTCCATCCAAGAGGGTGCTGGGCAGACTTCGGGCTACCACGATGACGAGTACAAGGCAGTAGGCGCGAGTACCGTTGCTGGCACATCTGCCCTAAATTCCGCCGATGTAGTTGCCACCGTTCGACCATTAGAAACTGATGCGATATCGCAATTGAAGGCTGGCGCCATCACGATTTCATTCCTATCGCCAACAAATGACGCACAAACCGTAAAGGCATTAGCCGACAAGAAAGTAACTTCACTTTCCTTCGACGTGTTGCCACGTATTTCGCGCGCTCAATCAATGGATGCACTGACATCACAAGCACTTTGTGCTGGCTACCGCACAGTACTTATTGCCGCAGAACGCGCACCAAAATTCTTCCCAATTTTAATGACCGCAGCCGGAACAATTCCGGCCGCAAAGGTTTTAGTTCTTGGCGCAGGTGTTGCTGGCTTGCAAGCAATGGCAACAGCCAAGCGTCTTGGCGCAATCGTTAGTGCATACGATGTTCGCGCATCAAGTGCTGACGAAGTTAAGTCAATGGGCGCAACTTTCCTTGACCTTGGTCTTGATGAAGTTGAAGGCGCTGGCGGTTATGCACGTGAAATGACACCAGAGCGTGCAAAGGCTCAGCAAGATGCGCTTAAGAAATTTATCTCTGCATCAGATGTTGTAATCACAACAGCCGCTGTTCCTGGTCGCAAAGCACCAACACTTATCACCACCGACATGATGTCTGAAATGAAGCCAGGTGCAATCATTGTTGACCTTGCAGCAGAATCTGGTGGAAATGTTGATGGCAGTGTTGCGGGACAAGATGTAGTTGTAAATGTTCCCGGTGGATCAATTACTTTGATTGGTTGCAAGGACCTTGCAAGCCAACTTGCGGTACACGCAAGCAAGCTTTACGCGCAAAACGTTGTTTCACTTCTAACTTTGATGACAGCTGAAGGTGTTGTAACACCGGATGAAGAAGACGAAGTCGTGCAAGGTTCCGCTGTTGTATTCAACGGCGAGATTAGAAATGCAATGGCTCGCGAAGCCCTGAGCTTACCTGCACTAGCAACCGGAGAGGGCCAATAGTCATGGATGCAATTGCACTGCTAACTATTTTCATACTTAGCATTTTCGTTGGTATCGAAGTTGTTTCAAAAGTCTCCGCAATCCTTCACACACCACTTATGTCTGGCGCGAATGCGATCCACGGCGTTGTGTTGGTTGGTGCGATCTTGGTTACTGGCAAAGCTACCGATAATGTCCAGCTTTACCTTGGTTTAGTGGCAATTGTGCTGGCAACAATCAACATGGTCGGTGGCTTTGTAGTTACTGACCGAATGTTGGAAATGTTTAAACCCAAGAAGGCTGAGAAGAAAGAGGTGTCTAAATGACATCTACTTCGATTCGGTTTGCTGAACAAGCATCGACAATCACACCTACTTGGGTTCGCTTAGCTGAACTACTTGCTGCAGTTTTATTCATCCTTGCACTCAAGGGTCTGTCTTCCCCAAAGTCTGCGCGCCGCGGAAACTTACTTGGCGCTGCTGGCGCTGCGATTGCAACTGCAGTTGTGTTTTTCTACGGTCAAGAATATTACGGCGGCCCAGTTAAGCACTTGCCACAAATTTTGATCGCAATCGCGATCGGTTCCATCATCGGTTGGGTTGCTGCTCGTCGCGTCCAAATGACTCAGATGCCACAGATGGTTGCACTATTCAACGGTGTTGGCGGTGGGGCTGCTGCAGTTATTTCAGTAATTGAATTCTTAGCAGTTGAATCCGAAAGCATTCCAATTCTGACTGCAACAATTTTTACAGTTGTAGTCGGTTCAGTTTCCTTCACAGGCTCATTGTTGACTTACGCAAAGCTGCAAGAGTTGATGACATCTCGTCCAGTTGTAATTCCACTAGGTCGCTTCATTACTATCGGTGTTGCAGTTGCAACAGTCGCTACGGCAGTTCTGCTGATTGTGAATCCAAGTAACACACTTTTGTGGCTCCTGCTAAACCTGTCACTAGTACTTGGTGTCTTGCTTGTGCTTCCTGTTGGTGGCGCTGATGTTC
>JBIIAS010000071.1:0-6278 GCA_044239795.1 Candidatus Nanopelagicales bacterium
AGCGATATGCCTATATAGGGTGTTTTGGGCGTGTCGCGACCACTACATGATGTGGTTTTTGGGAATTGAAATCGGGTTTCATCAGGGATTTTGGGTTTTTGGCTGGTTACGCACAGGTCGAGCTGCCTGGTTTGCCTTGGTTTTATTGAGTGGGAATCCAAAACCCATAATTATGGGTTTACGTTATTCTGGGGTTTATGAAAACGACAGTTGAAATTGAAGATCAGCTTTTCACTGACTTGAAGGCGGAATGCGCTCGCCATGGCATGAGCCTTAAGTCTGCGCTGGAAAAAGCATTGCACGCTCAATTACGAGAGATGAAAGCTAATGCGCCTTGGAATCCGTATGCCGACTTCAGTGTTGATGGTGGTGGAGTTCATCCATGGCTAGCCCATCTAGATATGAACACAATCATAAATATGAGTGATGAAGAAGTAGAAGAGGCAAAGCGTGCTTGGCCTGGACACTAACGTACTGGTTTACGCTCATCGCGCTGAATTACCAGAGTTTGAAGTCGCTAGACGATTAATGTCGGATTTACTTAGCGGTAAAGAAAAAGTTGGCTTTACGCACACAGTGCTTCACGAATTTATAGCGACAGTTACAAGCGCAGGAAAGTTTTCTCGTCCTTCAACAATGACAGAAGCTCTTGCGCACATCGATTACTGGCTTGCAGCTCCAAATGCATCAGTTATCAATCCAACATTGAATCATTTTGAAACCTTGTCTGAGTTAACAAAATCAGGAGACTTTAATGGGCAAAAGATTTATGACGCTCAAATCGCTGCAGTTTGTATTGGCAATAAAGTTTCAGAATTTCTAACTAATGATGCAGGGTTTGAAAAGTTCACTCAGTTACGCATACGAAATCCATTCACTGGTCCTCTAAAATGGCAGCCGACTGATGAGTTCTTAGTTCATGGCCCAGTTGATCCGGATTACGACCCTGATGTCGCCATTGCACAAATGTATGAAGAGATGATGGCAAACGATTTCATGACTAAAGAGGAAGACTAAATACTTTTTCTAGAAACAAAAACAGCTGGCGCTCCCCTTTTGAGGAAAGCGCCAGCTGTTTTTAGCTATTGAGAGTTGTTGATTACTTCTTCATTGCATCGCCAGCAGGGGCATCGCTCTTGCGATGCGCGCCACTTACGAGCATGTATACCAAGCCAACGCCGACGACGATAATTACTTCAACAAGCACGATGTAGTTATCGACAAATGATCCGCCTTCGATGCCATAAGACTTAAGCATCAAATAGATCGCAAACAGGCCATAAGCAAGGGCCAGGATGTTAACCAGCATGCCGGCTCCACCCATGGTCCACTTGCCTGCTGGCGTCCAGCCACCCATGCGTGCGCGCAACGCGGCAAGCACAACCATCTGGAATGCGATGTAGATACCAACGGATGCAAATGCCACGAGGCGGTAAATGCCACCTGGCAAGAACAAGTCAGTTAATACGAATAGCACTGGCAATACAGCAGATGCCATAAGAGCAACTGGAGCGATACCGGTTTTTGAATCCATTCGGGACAATGACTTTTGCGCAAAGATCATGCCATCACGGGCGTATGAGTAAATCAAGCGACTTGCAGCTGCCTGAAGACTCAATGCACATGAGAAGAATGACATAGCAACAATGGCCAAGATGGCCTTTGAGCCGGTTGCGCCAAACGCTTCAGCTAAAGACTGACCAATTGGGTCTGCGTTATCGCCGCTGATTACTGCGCCGATGTCAGCCACTGAAAGAATCAATGCATAAGTGATGAACAGGGATGCTGCGCCACCGATATAGAGAGTCATTCGCATTGCCTTTGGAATTACGATGCCTGGGTTTTCAACTTCCTCAGCAACGTCGCCACAAGCTTCGAATCCGTAGTAAAGATACAGACCAATAAGGGCAGCGCCCATGAAGGCTGTTGTGTAGCTAGTGCCACCCGCAGTAATCAATGAAGTATCAAAAACGACGCCAAATGATTGTTCGCGATGAGTTGTCAGCAAAACGATGCCAACAATCAATGCGCCAACTATTTCCGCAACGAAACCAAAGAAAGCAACTCGGCCAAGCAATCTGGTGCCACCGAAGTTAATCAGAGTCACGATCGCAATTAAAGCTATGGCGATAATGATTGTCAGGTTTTGACTTGATTCCATGCCAAGGAGTCCGGCCACGAACGGACCTACGCCATAAGTAACAGATGCGATGGTTGCGATCAAGGCAAAGCCATAGACCCAACCGGTCATCCAGGCGTATCCCTTACCCCAGAGCCTACGAGCCCATGGGTAAACGCCGCCAGCGATTGGATACTGCGAAACAATTTCGCTAAAGACCAATGCGACTAAGAATTGGCCGATGCCACAAATTGCGATCCACCAGAACATCGGTGGTCCGCCAGCTGCAAGAGCTAGGGCAAAGAGGCTGTAGACACCAACAACCGGTGATAGATATGTGAAGCCGAGTGAGAAGTTTTGCCATAAGGTCATTTCTCGCTTGAATTCAGATTTATAACCCAAACTAGCCAGATGCTCAGCATCAGAGGCATGTTGTGTTGACATGTAATACTCCTATTACAGTTACTGGCGACTCCGAGTGGGCCGTCGCTTCACGCTACTGCTGGAATATCTCAAGGTGTGGGATATTTAGCCCGACAAATCGGACATCTTTTAACTATTTTAACGCTTTCAATGGGTTTTTCGGGTGTTCGAAGTCTTTGACGCCTATTTAGCCGGAACAATCAGTGCTTGGCCGGCTTGGACTTCACTTGTCTCTAGACCGTTAAGAGCCTTGATGGTCCAGATAGTTGAACGTGGATCTTCGTTCGGCGCAATCGCTACGGCAACATCCCAAAGGCTTTGGCCAGCTTCGACCTTAATAACTGCAGTAGTTGGGCCGGTTGCATCAGCTTGGGCTGCGCGAGTACCTATTAATAGGAAAGCGACAAAGATTGGTAGCAGGGCAAGTAAAGCCACCACTCGTCGGCCGCGAACGGTTAGTTTCAGTCCTGAATTAGCTGGGCGAACTGGTTGGGTTGAACGGACAGCGGCTCGCTGTACGGGAAGTGCTGCTACTGCAGTTACTTGAGCCATGGTATTTCTCCTTTTATTTGCTGGTCTTTTGGTCTAGCTGGTTTTCGTGATACATTCGAACAAGTGTACTAATCGAACGTATGTTCTATTTCTACACCCCAGGTCCGACACTTTGCAAGTTCTTTCGAACAAATGTTTGAATATCTTTCAAAAGTGTTCTAATGTGGGCATAGCAAGAACCGCACCAAAATCTCGAAAAACTGCAAGAAACCCATTGAAATAACGAATTTTGAACGGAAAGCTTGGTAAATCATGGCTAAGAATGATTCGAACACCCCGGAATCAGGTGCCCAGATTGTGTCCCTGCCAGATGGCCCAGACGGCGCCGATGGCCTGACCCCGCGCCAGCGGCTGATCATGGACATGATCACCACGACCACTGCCGAGCGTGGTTATCCACCTAGCGTTAGAGAGATCGCTGACGCCGTTGGTCTAGCTAGCCCATCAAGCGTGCAGCATCAACTAGGTGTGCTGCAGAAAAAGGGTTTCATTAACCGCGATGCCACTCGCGCTCGCGCACTTGATGTGTTGAGTCAAGAAGTAGCAGGCGTACCTGAACATCTACTTGAGGGTGACCTAAACCCAGCTGCTGCCTATGTGCCGCTTGTTGGTCGCATTGCTGCTGGTGGACCGATCCTTGCTGAACAGTCTGTCGAAGAAATCTTCCCGCTACCTAAGTCACTCGTTGGCGAAGGTGAACTGTTCATGCTTAAGGTTTCTGGCGACTCAATGATTGATGCCGCAATCTGCGATGGTGACTTTGTTGTGGTTCGTCGTCAGCCAACTTGCGAGAACGGTGACATTGTCGCTGCTCTGCTTGATGATGAAGCAACTGTGAAAACTTTCAAAAAGCGCGACGGTCACGTTTGGTTAATGCCACACAACCCGGCATACGAACCAATCGCTGGCGATCACGCAACCATCATGGGCAAAGTCGTATCGGTTTTGCGCAAGGTCTAAACAAACTTCGGTTTCGCAGCCGTAAACAAAAAGAAGCGCTAGCTGGAACTTGGTCCGGCAGCGCTACTTTTTTGTCTATTTGAACTAGCCAATTGCGATGGCATTCAATGTGTAACTACCAAGACGCATATCGGGGACTGGTTTGCCGTCATATCCCATGATTGCGCATTTAGCCGCAAATGCATTTGATCCTGACATTTCTTTAAACCCAGTAATGACCATTGTGTTGCGTGGTGCCCAAGCGTAAGTAGGAGGCGAAATTTCGGTTACAACATCTGAGACCGGTAACCAAGTTTCTGTGCCAATCACATATCCGAAATTGTCAACAGATGAGTCTGGCGTTCCATGGTACATATTGCAGTAAATGTTACCGACTTCGTTCAGGTCTGGATCCTTTGTGCTTCCATAGGGTGCAGAAAACCTCAAGCTGACTGAAACTTGGACAATCTTTGAACCCGTCACAGTCAAGCTAGGTGACGAACGGTAGCCATATGGGGAAATGTCTGCTGTGTTAAAGACCACGCTAGGCTCACTGCTCAGCTCAAGGGTTGGCTGGTATGGACCAAGGTCAGCGAAAACATCCGTTGCTGAAAAACCTGCGGAGTAACCAGGTGCGCCAGTTGGACCAGGTGCGCCAGTTGGACCAGGTGCGCCAGTTGGACCAGGTGCGCCAGTTGGACCAGGTGCACCAGTTGGACCAGGTGCACCCTTGGCGCCCTTGGCGCCCTTGGCGCCCTGTGGGCCAACTCTGCCAATACTCAAAGTTTTTTCAGTACTCTTGCATTTTCCTTTTCCCAGATAACGAAGCGCGCCTGTCTTCTTGTCGTAACACGTCGTTATGCTCGTACTGCTAGATTGACTTGCGCTGTAGCTACCTGCAACGACAATCATGGATAGAGCGATAACCAGGGCTAAAGAAAAAATGCCCAAACTACGAACTTGGAAACTTTGCAAAAGATTTTTCACGCTTGAATCATGGCACAAACTAATCTGCAGACTTAACGATATCCATTAAGTCCAATTTGTCCTATTTATTGCTGAGTCAGCTTGTACTTTTCAATTTGGTCACGGCACAGGAATGAAACTGCAGCAGCTGAAGTAATCAGCGTGAAGTCATTACGCTGCTTTTCGTTCAAGCCATTTTCTTTACCGGAAGTGGCAAGCGCGCTGAGGATTTCTTCAAGTGGCATGTCTTGCTTCAGGCCGTTGCATACTGTGTTTCCAATGTCGATGTAGTTGCTGGCTGATAGGAAAACGCTTGATGCTAGATCTGCGCCATTAATGGCATCTAAGTACTCGGTTTGCTCTGCAGTCCAAACTGGAGGTCCAGCAGTTCCAGAAGTTGGACTTGGCGCTGAAGATTGCGTCGATGCTGCATCCGCATTAGAGCACGCAGAAAGTCCAAGAGTTAGCACAGCAAGCAAAGCGATCGCGCGCATATTTGTTTTCTTGGAATTCATTCTCAACACAACATCAACCTATCAGCGAATCTAGACTTTGCCGGATTCGTCTAAGCGCGAAAGCGCTGAAACTACTGCTTCTTTATCTGTGGTCCACCAAAGATTTGGTAAAGATTTGCGCAGCATTCCGCCATAGCCAGAATTAGCTAACCGCGAGTCAAGGACTGCAACTACTCCTCGATCCTCAGTACTGCGGATCAATCGCCCAACACCTTGAGCAAGTAGTAGTGCTGCTCTTGGTAACGAGACTGATCTGAAGCCGCTGCCACCTGATTCGTCAACGCGAGCAGAACGCGCAGCCATCACAGGATCATCAGGTCTTGGGAATGGAATGCGATCGATGGTGACAAGTGTGCAAGTGTTACCGGGAACATCAATGCCCTGCCAAAGTGAAACAGTGCCCAGCAAACTTGATTCTGGAGTTTCTTTGAAGCGGCGAACCAAGTCGCTTACCGAGTCACCCTTACGAGCAACAATTAGCGGTCGATCGCCACGACCTTTGAAGCGAAGTGTTAAATACTCTTCGGCTCGCTCAACTCCACGCCAGGACGAAAACAATGAAAGCGTGCGGCCACCAGCTGCATCGATTAAGTCGCCAAGTTCATCTAGGGCTTCTTCGGCTACACCGCTCGAACTTGGTGCAGGCAAATTTGATGGGCAATACAAGATGCCTTGTTTGCTGTAATCAAATGGGCTGCCAACATCAAGGCCTTTCCACTTTGAATCCCCTAGGCCAACTGCTTTCGCGGTTGAGTCCATTGACC
>JBIIAS010000008.1:0-23078 GCA_044239795.1 Candidatus Nanopelagicales bacterium
TGGGAAATGCTCTATGTCTAGAATCGGGATTGTGTCTAAGCGCGGGTGGATCTTATTTGTCGCGCTAGGAATCATTTGGGGCACGCCATATCTGTTCATCAGAATCGCGGTAGTTGACCTATCCCCTGCGGTTGTTGTTTTTGGCCGAGTGATGATTGCCGCCTTGATCTTGCTTCCAATTGCCATTCATCAAGGCCACGCTCGATCGCTGCGGACACACTGGAAAGGCATTCTGACTTTTGCAGCCATTGAGATGTGCATTCCGTTTGGTGCACTAGGAGTGGCAGAGAAAGAAATCTCGAGCTCATTAACTGGACTGCTTATCGCAACTGTTCCTCTCATTAATGCTGTTGTCTCGCGCCAGCTTGGCCTCGATTCAGTTTGGGATGCCCGAAGAATCATTGGATTATTCGTTGGATTCTTTGGCGTTGGAATGCTGGTTGGATTCGACATCAGCGCCAGCAACTACTGGGCAATAATTTTGTGTCTCGTTGCAGCAACTGGATACGCATTAGGTCCAATCATCGTCACCAAAATGCTTAGCGATGTTGCGAGTATCGGGGTTATTGCTTGGTCACTTTTGGTAGCTGGCTTGATCTACTTGCCAGTGGTTGTTTATGAAGTGCTGAATGATTCTTGGCGAGCACCAGGAGTAACTGAAGTTTCGCAAGAGGCAATTTTTAGTGTTATCGCACTCGGTGTTTTGTGCTCTGCGATTACATTCGTTGCACTCTTTGCATTGATCGCAGAAGTTGGACCGACCCGGACAACCGTTATTACTTACATCAATCCTGCGGTAGCAATCATTCTTGGCGTAATCATTTTGAGCGAACCAATAACTACTGGAATCATGATTGGCTTTCCATTAGTACTAATTGGTTCGGTAATGGCAACAAGACGAAATGTCGAAGTGGCCAGCGTTTCAGCAGCTGAGGAACGTTAGCGAGCTGTGAATCCTCGGGCGTATTGATTAGGCCAAGGAATTTCATCGCCAAGATCTGCTGCGGCCTGAATTGGCCACCGTGGATTCCCAAGCATGGCTCGCGCAATCATTACTGCTGAGACCGCACCATCAGACAAAATTTCTTCAGCTTGTTCTCCGGTCGTAATCATGCCAACAGCATTGGTAAGGATTCCAGCTTCTTGTTGAATTTGTCTGGCAAATTTCACTTGATATCCAGGACCAATTTCAATTTGTTGTTCTGGTGAGATTCCAGCAGATGAGCAATCAATTAAGTCAACGCCACGAGCTTTAAGTTCACGAGCTAAAGCAACTGAATCATCAATACTCCAGCCACCTGCAATCCAGTCTGATGCCGAAATACGAACAAACAATCCATGCGATGCCGGAACAATTAGACGAACGTAACTGGCAATTTCACAAAGCAATCGAATTCGATTTTCAAATGAGCCGCCGTATTCATCAGTTCGCATATTTGAAATTGGTGACAGGAATTGGTGAAGTAAATAACCATGGGCGGCGTGAATTTCGATGACGTCAAAGCCAGCCCCAAGTGCACGTTCAGCAGCGGCGGCAAATTGACCTTTTAGTTCTTCAATGTCGTCTCGTGTCATCTCGCGTGGAGCTGCAAAACCTTCAAAAGTTATAGCGGAAGGCGCAACGGTCTGCCAACCACCATCGCTTGGAGCAACTGAGCCTGGTTTATCCCAAGGCACATTCGTTGAACCCTTGCGGCCAGCATGAGACAACTGAATGCCAGTTTTAACGCCAAAGCGCTGAGCGAATCGTGGCACTTCTGCCCAAACCTGGGCTTGCTGATCTGTCCAAATACCTGCACAGCGTGGCGAGATTCGACCTTCTGGAGCAACTGCACTAGCTTCAACCATCACTAGGCCTGCGCCACCAGTGATAAGTGATCCGTAATGAACTGCATGCCAATCTTGAATTACGCCTTCGACTGCTGAGTACTGACACATAGGGCTAACCCAGGCGCGATTCTTGAAAGTAACGCCGCCGACAGTTAACTCAGAAAATAATTTGCTCACTTAATCCCCAATGGTTGCGACCATGATCGCTTTGATTGTGTGCAGGCGATTTTCAGCTTGATCGAAAACCACACTTGCTTCTGATTCGAATACATCATGCGTAACTTCAAGACCGTCATGCATTCCAGTTTTGTTGGCGATGGCGCGACCAACAGTGGTTTGCTCGTTATGGAATCCAGGTAGGCAATGCATGAACTTAGAATTTGGATTACCAGTTTTTGCCAAGGCAACATCATTTACTTGGTAACTTCCAAGTAGCTCAACCCGCTCTTGCCAAACCTCTTCTGATTCACCCATGGAAACCCAAACGTCGGTATGAATAAAGTCTGAGCCAGGTAATGCTTCATTCATGTCTTCAGTTAACAAAATCGAACCACCACTTTTTGCTAGTAAAGACTGCGCAAGTTCTTGTACTTCAGCTGTTGGCCAGAGCGCCTTTGGTGAAGCAATTCTGATGTCAGAGCCAAGTAGTGCAGAAGTAACCAGTAGTGAGTTACCCATGTTGGATCGAGCGTCGCCTACGTAAGTAAATGAAATTTCATTTGGGCGCTTACCTGAGTGCTCAACCATCGTCATAAAGTCAGCCAACATCTGGGTTGGATGCCATTCATCGGTTAAACCGTTGTAAACGGGTACGCCTGAATACTCAGCAAGTTCTTCGATCTGGGCTTGAGTCTTGCCACGATATTGAATTGCGTCGTAGTAGCGGGATAAAACACGGGCAGTGTCAGCGATTGATTCTTTGTGTCCAACTTGTGAGGACAGGCCATCTAAATATGTCGTGTGAGCGCCTTGATCGAATGCGGCAACTTCAAATGCGCAACGAGTTCGAGTGGAAGTTTTTTCAAAGATAAGAGCAATGTTGCGCCCAACCATGTGCTGGATTTCGCGACGCTGCTTCTTCTGAGCCTTGAGATCGATAGCTAAATCGATTAGGTAAAGAAACTCTTCATTAGTGAAGTCAATTTCCTTTAGGAAATCGCGATTCTTCAAATCCATCATTACTCCGGGGAAGGCTAGAAATAGGAAAGGCTGGGAAACTCTTAAGTCCCCCAGCCTACCCTGCAGAAATTAACGCCCAGTCAAGCTCATGATGTGCTTAACGCGGGTGTATCCCTCAATGGCTTCAGTTGATAAGTCATTGCCATGACCAGAGTGCTTGAAACCACCGTTTGGCATTTCAGCAGCCTGAACCAAGTGGCAGTTAACCCAAATCTGACCGAAGTCCAAGTCCTGTGAAGTGCGGATAACTTTTCCGTGGTTTTCAGACCAGATTGAAGCAGCTAAACCAAAGTCAACATCGTTAGCCATTTGGATTGCTTGGGCTTCATCCTTGAAGGTTTGAATTGTTTGAACCGAAGCGAAAACTTCAGTTTGAATCATTTCATCGTCCTGCTTCAAACCTGCAATCAAAGTTGGTTCGAAGTAGTAGCCACCATTTAGACGCTGAGCCTTACCGCCAGTCAAGATCTCAGCATGACTTGGCAAGCGATCAATGAATCCCTGAACCCGATCAAGTTGGTTTTGACTATTCAATGATCCATAGAAGTGGTCATCATTTTCTGGAGCACCAAACTTGAACTCAGCAACCTTCTTGGCAAGTGCGGCAGTGAATTCCTTAGCAATGCTTTCCTGAACAATAACGCGAGTTCCAGCAGCACAGTCCTGGCCAGCGTTGTAAAGATTTGCCTCAGCAACACCTTGAACTGTCTTTTCAAAATCGCAATCTTCATAAACGATGACTGGAGCCTTGCCGCCTAGTTCTAAGTGAACCCGCTTTAGATCTGGCGCAGCACTTGCTGCAATTTCCATGCCAGCACGAACTGAGCCGGTGATCGAAACTAGATCTGGACGCTTGTGCGCAACCATGGCACGACCGGTGTCGCGATCACCATAAATAATGTTGGCAACACCAGCTGGCAAATGCTCTGCGAAAATCTCAGCCATGATGCTTGCAGTGTGTGGCGTTGTATCGGAAGGCTTCAACACAATGGTGTTACCCATTGCAAGGGCTGGTGCAAACTTCCAAACCGCCATAAGCAACGGGTAGTTCCAAGGTGCAACCTGTGCACAAACACCAACTGGTTCGCGGCGCACAGATGAGTCGTATCCGCTTAGGAATTCACCGGTTGACCAACCTGGCAAGTTGCGTGCCATAGTTGCATGGAAACGAGTGTGATCGATGCACTGTGGAAGCTCAGCATCGCGCATCCACCAAAGTGGCTTACCTGTGTTTTGAATTTCGGCTGCAACAATTTCATCCGCACGGGCTTCCATTGCATCTGCAATACGGAACAGTGCAAGTGAGCGGTCTGCTGGCGCAGTGCGCTTCCAGCCTAGGAAGGCATCGCTAGCAGCCTTAAATGCAGCATCGACGTCGGCTCCGCGAGAAACTGGTGCCTGTCCGTAAACCTGTCCAATTGCAGGATTTTCAAACGACATAGTTTCATTACTTGAGCTATCTACAAACTTGCCGTTGATGAAGTTCTTTAGCGTTGTCATTTCTTTCCCTTACCTAGTTAGCGACTGGCTACGCCAGCTGCGGCCTCTAAAACACATAATGCGCCAAGACGAATTGTTCTTTCATCTGCTGAATCAATCGTGGCATCAATTTCAGTAATGTCCATGCTAGTCACGCTGGCGTGAGATGTGGCCAAAAATGTCAGTTCTCTTACGTCATCGGCCGATAATCCACCAGGAGTGGCAGCTGGGCAGGCTGGGGTCACGGCCCGATCACAAACATCAACATCAAGGTCATAGTGGATCTGTCCCCCACTGGCTCCGGCAATGCTGATCGCCTGGGCCATGATGTCTTCGAGAGAGCGGCTGCGCATTTCTGCTCGGGTAATCACCGTTATGCCGTATTCCTTGACGCGCCTGGCATACTCAGGCGAATTCGCATAATCACTAATTCCAATTTGAACGATATGGGTTCCTTGAAGTCCAGCAGCAATCAAGCGTCGCACTGGTGATCCATTACTTATGCCTTCGCGAATATCGTGATGCGCATCTATTGTGATCAGTCCAGCTTTGCCGATTTCATCTGACCATAAACCTTTGCCAACTGAATATGTAATTGCATTGTCGCCACCAAGAGCAACTAGAAGATCTTGCTTGCCGCGAAGTTCATCCATCTTTGCAAAAACTCGCGCTTCGCCTTCTTCCCAATCTGGGTCGGCAATGTTTCCAGCATCACGAACTGAGACTGACGCAATGTCTAAATCATGCGCCCAGGAATACGTTGAGTACCTATACATAGCTTCACGGATTGCATCAGGAGTTTTGTCTGCACCAGTTGGCGTAAGCGAAGTTAAGTGCGCTCCGACTCCAATTACTGTGATGTCAGTTTTCTCGGCATTAGAACCAGCTTCGAGCCAATGCCCCGCGCGCGGCCAAAACTCATCGACGGGAAGGTTTGTCATATTCACCCTTTCAACGCCTTAACCATAGCCTTTTGGGATCCTTGAGTTCTGGCCTACCGTCTGGAGTAACCTCGATTAGTACTAAACAGCCAAAGGAATCACATGACTTCAGGACCGCGCCCAGTTAGAGCCGCTCGGGGCACTACTTTGACGACCAAAGGGTGGCAGCAGGAAGCGGCATTGCGAATGCTGCAGAACAACCTTGATCCAGAGGTTGCTGAATACCCAGATGAATTAGTGGTCTATGGCGGCACTGGCAAAGCTGCGCGTAACTGGGAATCCTTTGATGCAATCGTGCGCACCCTCACAAACTTAGAAAATGACGAAACCATGTTGGTGCAGTCGGGAAAGCCAGTTGGTGTCTTCCAGACTCACGAATGGGCGCCGCGAGTAATTCTTGCTAACTCGAACCTTGTTGGTGACTGGGCAACTTGGCCAGAGTTTCGCCGCTTAGAGCACATGGGATTAACCATGTATGGCCAGATGACTGCCGGCTCTTGGATCTACATCGGCACTCAAGGAATCTTGCAAGGAACTTATGAAACTTTCGCTGCAGTTGCTGCCAAGAAATTTGGCGGCACTTTGGCTGGCACGTTAACCATCACTGGTGGCTGTGGTGGCATGGGTGGCGCGCAGCCTTTGGCGGTAACTATGAACGATGGCGTCTGCTTAATGATTGACATTGATCCAACAAGACTGAAGCGACGAGTGGAAACTCGCTACCTCGATGAGATCGCTGACGACCTTGAAGATGCAGTACGTCGCTGCCTTGATGCTAAAGCAGCACGTCGCCCACTTTCCGTTGGATTAGTTGGCAATGCCGCCGAAGTACTTCCAAAACTGCTTGCTATGGATGTTGATGCGGACATCGTCACAGATCAGACTTCAGCACATGATCCGCTTTACTACATTCCAGCTGGCATGGACTTTGCCGATGCTCGTGAGTACGCGGATAACAAACCAGATGAATTCACTAAGCTCGCGCAAGAGTCAATGGCTAAGCACGTTGAAGCCATGGTGGGATTCATGGATAAGGGCGCTGAAGTATTTGATTACGGCAACAGCATTCGCGATGAAGCGCGCAAGGGTGGTTACGACCGCGCGTTTGAATTCCCTGGTTTCGTTCCGGCTTACATTCGACCACTATTTTGCGAAGGTAAAGGACCGTTTCGTTGGGCTGCGCTTTCGGGCGATCCAAAAGACATTGCTCGCACCGACAAGGCAGTCCTTGATCTATTTCCAGATAACGATCACTTGCGTCGCTGGATCACCATGGCGCAGGACCGCGTAGCGTTCCAAGGTCTGCCAGCTCGAATCTGCTGGTTAGGTTACGGCGAACGCGACAAGGCAGGTCTAGCTTTCAATGAACTTGTTGCTAGTGGCGAAGTTAGTGCGCCAATAGTTATCGGTCGCGATCACTTGGACTGTGGTTCGGTTGCTTCGCCGTACCGCGAATCTGAAGCCATGCTCGATGGCTCTGATGCAATCGCCGACTGGCCACTGCTTAACGCCATGATCAACATCTCCTCGGGTGCATCATGGGTTTCAATTCACCATGGTGGTGGCGTAGGTATCGGTCGCTCTATTCATGCTGGCCAAGTATCGGTAGCAGATGGCACACCACTTGCTGCCCAGAAACTTGCTCGAGTCCTAACTAACGATCCAGGTATGGGAGTAATTCGTCACGTTGATGCCGGTTACGACAAGGCAATCGAAGTTGCTGCTGAGCGGAATGTAAAGATTCCAATGCAACCGCATTCCCATGAGGCAAAGAGTGCAAATGGTGACTTACTTTAATCATGAGTAATTCGTTCACGCTTACAAATATCAGTCAACTTGTTACCAACAATTCTGCGCTTGGCGAAGGTCAACTTGGTGTCATCAACGACGCAGCGATAACCGTTACCGATGGAATCGTTAGCTGGGTTGGACAATCCAGTCAGGCAGATTCAAGTGTTCCTAAAACTGATGTTGGTGGCCGAACCCTGATTCCAGGATTTGTAGATAGTCATTCCCACATCATGTTTGCTGGTGACCGCTCAGAAGAGTTCGCTGCGCGAATGGCAGGAGTTCCATACTCAGCAGGTGGCATAAAGATAACTACTGAAGCAACGCGAAAAGCGAGCGATGCTGAACTTCGCAATGTTGCTCTAAGCATGATTAAAGAGATGCAGGAGTCTGGGACGACGACAATTGAAATCAAGTCTGGCTATGGACTTGATGTTGTTACTGAAGAGCGAAGCGTGCGGATTGCTGCAGAACTTACTGATGAAGTCACCTACCTTGGCGCGCATGTTGTAGCGCCTGAATTCGCATCCAACCCTGATGCATACGTTGACCTTGTCGTTGGTGAAATGCTCGATGCTTGTGCGCCACATTCAAAGTGGATCGATGTCTTTTGTGATCGAGGTGCCTTTACCACCGAACAATCCCGCCGAATCTTAGAAGCTGGAATGACAAAGGGATTGCACCCTCGGATTCACCTAAATCAGTTAGAGCAAGGTGAGGGCGTAGCTATGGCAATCGAATTAGATTGTGCATCAGCGGATCACTTGACCTACTTAACGGACGACGACATTAATGCGCTTGCGGCAAGCGGCACTGTCGCTGGACTAGTACCGGGTGCTGATTTCAGCACACGCTCACCGCACTACCCACGTGGTCGAGACCTAATTGATGCCGGAGCGGCCGTTGCGCTCTCGCCTGACTGCAACCCAGGTAGTTCGTACACAACGAACATGCCATTCTGTATTGCTCTTGCCGTTCGCGAGATGCATATGACAGTTGATGAATCGCTGTTTGCGGCAACTATGGGTGGTGCAATTGCACTGCGCCGTGACGATGTTGGTCACTTGTCTATTGGTGCTCGCGCAAACTTTGCCTTACTTAATGCCCCAAGTTACATTCACTTGGCTTATCGCCCAGGTGTGCCACTTATCAGCACTACTTGGAAAGATGGAAATGTCATTTTCACAAAAGGAGATATCGCATGAGTCGCACTGAAGTGGTTATCAACACCTCTGGAATGACGTTTGAAGATGTGCTGGCAGTTGCCCGCCATGATGCAAAGGTCGTTATTGCCCCAGCAACCATCGAAGCGGTGGCACATACTCGCAGTCGAGTTGATGCGTTAGCCGCTTCCAGTGAACCGGTTTATGGAATCTCCACTGGCTTTGGCGCACTTGCCAATCGCCACGTCACTCCGGAATACCGAGTGCAACTTCAAAAGTCGCTAATCCGCTCGCATGCCGCTGGCCTTGGCAACTTGGTTGAACGTGAAGTTACTCGTGCTTTGATGACATTGCGACTAAAGACCCTTTGTTCGGGACATACTGGGGTTCGTCCAGTCGTGGTTGAAACTATGGAAGCAATCCTGAATGCAGACATCACGCCAGCGGTGTATGAGTTTGGTTCTCTTGGCTGCAGCGGAGATTTAGCACCACTTGCCCACTGCGCACTTGTACTTATGGGTGAAGGTGAAGTTGTCGATAAGGCAGGCCGAATTTCATCAGCGGCTGATGCGCTAAAGGCCGCAGGGATTGAACCAGTTGAACTTAAAGAAAAAGAAGGCTTAGCACTAATCAACGGAACAGATGGCATGCTCGGCATGTTGATTATGGCTATCTCTGATCTAACAATGCTTTGTGATTCTGTTGATGTGACCGCAGCAATGAGTGTTGAAGCACTACTAGGCACTGACAAAGTTTTTTTACCGGAGTTGCATGAACCATTGCGCCCGCATCCAGGCCAGGCAATAAGTGCTGCGAACATGCTCAACGTTTTGAAGAATAGCCCGATCGTCGCATCACACATCAATGACACATCGGTAGTTCAAGATGCTTACTCACTTAGGTGTGCGCCACAAGTAACTGGAGCAGTGCGAGATACCATCGCGCATGCGACATTGGTCGCCACGCGCGAACTTGCTGCAGCTGTTGATAACCCTGTTGTGCTGGCAGATGGCAGAGTCTCATCCAATGGAAACTTCCACGGTGCACCAGTTGCATATGTTTTAGATTTCTTGGCAATCGCTGCTGCTGACTTAGGTTCAATTTGTGAACGACGCACTGATCGCATGCTCGATAAAGCACGCTCCCATGGCTTGCCACCGTTCCTAGCCGATGACCCCGGCGTGGATTCAGGTCTGATGATCGCGCAATACACCCAAGCCGCATTGGTCTCGGAGAACAAGCGTCTGGCTTCACCAGCAAGTGTGGATTCGATTCCAAGTTCTGCGATGCAAGAAGATCACGTGTCTATGGGTTGGAGCGCGGGGCGAAAGTTACGGCAGGTTGTTGAAAATCTGACCAAGATTGTTGGTATTGAGTACTTAACAGCGGCTCGCGCCATTGACTTGCGTGCGCCACTGCAACCTTCACCAATCACGGGCAAAGCTGTATCAGAATTGCGGAAATCCAGCCCAGGACCAGGGCCAGATCGCTTTTTAGCACCTGACATGCAGGCCGCAGTGAATGTCGTTGCGAATGGGACACTGGCAAAACTCGTAAGGTAAAAGTATGGAAAACTCTCGCAAACTTGCGCTCTACGCAATGCTTGGCTTCGGCGGCGTTGGTGGCTTAATCATCGCCCAGCAATCTTTTTCTGAACACCCAGGGCTGATTGGCTTTGTGTTCACTTCCGCTTGGCTCTTCCCAATGGTGATTGGGTGCTGGCTTGCCTGGCGCCGACCAATGATCGCGTTTCCTCTGCTGATGATTTGGGCCATGAGTATTTTGGGTCTTTTGGTTTGGCAGGCGCTGTCCCCAAGCTGGTGGATTACCGTCATTGATTCAAATGGTCCAATCATCACCGCAGCTATATTCGCTTTAGCTCCTCCGCTTGCGATTTATGGCTACGAACGTAGGACTCGCTACATAGGTTTGTTACTGATTGGGTTGGCGACTCTAAACATGCTGGCGACATCAAATACCGGTGCCTCGGGTAATACCAAGCTTTTGATTACCTTGCCCGTGTTGGCCGCTGGCGTGCTTTACCTAGTTGCCTCGTTTGTAGACAAGCGTGATGACTCAGTCAAGGAAAAGTAGTTAGCTTTAGTAAGCTTTAGCTAACTTTCCCGGTGCTCTTAGCAAGCCAGCTGGTCTTTGTGGTCCCAGTACTTGTTCCAGTAACTAGAACTGTTACCCACTTACCCTTTTGAGCAGAGGTTAGTTTAAATGTGCTCTTATTTGCGCCAGAGATCGCTTTGCAGGTACTCAGAACAGTTGAGCTGACTGAGATGACTGCCTTTGAGCAGGCATACCACTGAATTTTAATTTGTGGTTTGGGTTTTCCAACCCAGGTACCTGTCTTTGCAGTCAAAGTTTTTCCAACTTTAGCTACACCACCGACTGTTGGCTTGACGGTTGCAGTCGCCTTGTTTGATGTCCACTTTGCATAAGCACTTAACGCAGAAGTTGTTCCAGGTGGTGAATAGTTCGCGCCCGCATTGCCGATCTTTGTAGTTAGCCCGGCGTTCGAATACCAACCAGCAAATGTGTAACCAGTGCGAGTTGGCGTAGGTAACTTGATAGGAGTGCCACCGGTAGCAAAGCTACTACTAGCAACCGTATTGCCACCGGTTGCCGAGTTATAGGTATAGGTAAGGGTATAGGTCATTGCAACAGTGAGCCCATTCCAATTTGATCCAAGGCCGCCAAAAGCAGCTCTTGAACCCGCAGCCACGAATGCTTTTGGCGCAGGGCCAATGTTGGTGAAAGTCAGTGGATCGACAGTTGGAGGCGCACCCAAAAAGTAAAAACTTGACAGCTTTGTTGACCCTTGGAATGTATAGGCTCCAATTTCTGTAACAGTTGCTGGAATAGTTACTGACGTGAGATTTTGTGCGGTATTAAAGGCAATCCCGATCGTCTCAACTCCCGCTGGCAAGATTATTGAGGTAAGTCCCGAAGTCTGGAACACACTACCTACCAGAGAAGTTAGTTGGCTATCTGGTGCAAACAAGACAGTCTTTAGTGCTCTTGCAGAAACAAACGAACGATCGTCGATGATCTCAACACTTGCTGGAACTGTATATGAGGCAGCTGGCTTTCCAGCAGGATATGCCTCTAATTGAGTTAGTGCTTTATTAAACAGAACTCCATTCTCTGACGCAAAATCGGTGTTAGCAGAATTGACGTTAATGTTTTCAAGAGATAACGAATCTTGAAACGCGGTGTTGCCAATATTGGTGACACTTGCCGGAAGATTTATTGTCTCCAGTAATTCTGAGGACGAAAAAGCCCACTCGCCAATTGAAACAACTCCATCAGGGATGGAGATTGCATCAAGGGATGTGCTTCTCGCAAAAGCATCATCACCAATAGAGGTTAAAGTCGCTGGGAGACTAATAGAGGTCATTGCCGAAGCCTGAAAGGCGTTGGCTCCAATGGAGTTAGCACCTGCTGGAATAACAACATCTCCAGTGCAACTAGCGCCATCGCTGACCACACCACTCGTAATCTTGAATATGTTTGTGGTTTCATTTGTTGCTCTCTCACCTGCCAAGTCGCCTGAGCAGAAGAAATTTCCGTCTTCAAGCCAGTTGGCAAACAAAGTGATGTCGCTGGTTACGCCAGGTTCAGGTGCATAGGGGAAAGCCACCGAAGCTCCACCATCTATAATAGACCAACCAGCAAATCCGTAACCACTACGAGTTGGCACGGGTTGCGAAGTTAGAGTTCCACCGATTGTAAAGACACCAGCGCTTACTGCCGAACCGCCATTAGGCTCGTAGTTCGCAAAATAATCAAAATCTGAAACAGTGAGACCATTCCATGTGCTACCTATAAGGCTAAAGGTAGTGTTTTCTGTTTTTTTGTAGGCCGTTGGCGGATTTACAATGTTGGCAAAAGTGTCCGTACCAACAGTTGGTGCGTCGCCCAAGAAGTAAATGCTCGAAAGCGCGACTGCATATTCAAACGCGTTTGAACCAATGGTGGCAACATTAGCTGGGAGGATGATAGAGGTTAGCGCGGTTGCAAAAGAGAACGCGGACTCCCCGATTGAGCCGAGGCTGACAGGGAGGGTGATTGAAGCGAGAGCACTTGTGTTTCTGAATGAGTGGTCTCCAATGGTGTGCACACCCTCTGGGATCGTGATGGATTTCAACGAGTTTTCGTCATAGAACGCCCAGTTCCCGATGGAAGTTACGCCTGACGGTATCAAATACGAAGTCGCCGTTTTTCCAAGTGGATAAAGTAGCAGCGTAGTGCCGGTCTTGTTTAACAGCACTCCGTCAGTGTCGGAGTAGTTAGGGTTATCGGCTGCAACCGTGAAGGAAGTTAGTTCGGTCGTGTTAAAAAATGCATAGTCTCCGATAGAGACAACGCCTGCTGGGATGGTGATGGAGGTAAGTGTGGTTGCTCCTTCGAATGCACTATTCCCGATAGCTTTTATACCATCTGGGATTAAAACTGTGCCTGCACAACTACTGCCATCACTTACTACACCACCGGTTATCTTGTAACGCGGAGTTTCATCTGGCGTGTCAGATGTAGTTTTATACCCAGTTAAGCACTCGTAATCTCCATTAGGAGCTATTTCTACAACGGTTAACCCTTTCCATTTACCTGTGCCATCAAGGTCAAACCCAATTGCATCCAAATTTACGTATGCTTTGGCGCCAGACGCAACGCCTGTGAATATATCATCGTCATCAACAGTGGGTTGGTCACCCAAGAAATAAATGTTAGAAAGATCATAGGCATTCACGAAGGCCCTATTAGAAATAGTGTCAACGGAAGCTTTGATGGTAATCGAAGTAAGTCTGTGTGCATCCTGAAACGGCTGGCCTGTAATCTCCGTGTAACTCTCTGGCAGGTTGATTACTGACAATAGTTTTGTACTTTCGGCAATGCCATTTCCGAGTGTGGTCACACCTTCTGAGATGTTAAGCTCTGTGAGGTTTTGTGCCCCCTGAAATGCGTACGAGCTAATCGATGTGACAGGGGCATCGATTAGCTCGGGAAATGACACAGTAGTTGGTGTTGTGTAGGTGCTTGCATTTTTGTTGGCTGGATAGGCAATTAATGTGGCGTTGTCTCCATTTCGACCGAATAGAACTCCATCAACTGAGGTAAATTCCAGATTATTTGAAGCTACGTCGATTTCCGTTAGCAAACCTGTTCCATAAAAAGCCGAAGAGCCGATTTGATTCAAGCTCTCTGGCAGAGAGACGTAGGTTACTTGAGAACTTCCATATCCAAATGTGTAACTGGGCATAGTGGTAACTCCCTCGGGAATTACCACGGCACCAGCACAAGTGCTATCAGAACTGAAAGTTACACCAGACTCATCAGTGGTGATTGTGTAGATGTTTGTTTCCTCATCTGATGGGTCACCCGTTGAACACGAGTAAGAACCATCATCAAGTACGTTTGAGTTGGAAGGAGTCCAAGCTGCAAGGAGCGTCCCGTCAGAAACAGGCATGGGACCGACAAGTCCAGCCGGATAAGGATTACCGAGACCGTCAGTCCAACCAGCAAAGTCGTACCCTGCTTTCGTAAGTCCACCAGTATTATCTGGAATGGTTACGCTCTCGCCTGCACCACTAAAGATTGGACCTGGCACTGAACCGGACTCCGAACCATTGCCCTCGAAAGTAAGTTTATAAAACGGAGAGACGATCGGAACACCGTTCCACTTTCCGTTGCTGTCCGGCAAAAAGCCCGTTGCGCCGGTTCGATAGTATGCCTTTGTTGGCGACGCCAAGACGAATTGTGTCATCTGGGACGTCAAGAAGATGTCTCCACCTATTGCCGGATCATCTCCAAGAAAAAATATAGATGCCAAAGCACCGTCCCCGAAGAACGCTCCTGCAGCAATAGTTGTGACACTTGCTGGGATTACAATTGACTCTAGTCCGCCAAGCCATTCGAAAGCATACTCACCAATCTCATTCAGCATTCCGTCGTCTGCAAAAGAAACACTTGTGATGAACCCGGCACCTGAGAAAGCATGGTGCTCGATACTTCTAACACCATCTGATATGACAACGTCACCACCACATGATGCTCCGGTTGAAACCACACCATCGGTTATCGTGTAGGTCAGGGTTTCGGTTGTCGTTATCGCACCCGTTGAACACAAGTAAGAACCATCAGCAGTCAAGGCTGCAACCATCAGCCCGTTCCAATTAACTCCCTCGATTCCAAATCCAGTGGCATCGGATGTGACGACGGCCTTTGGTGAAGTACCGAGCCAAGAGAAAGCATTAGCGCCAACTGATGATGGTGCGTTTCCTAGAAATGTAAACCTAACAAGTAGGGGTGCATCGCGGAATGCACTGCTTCCAATTGTGTTGACACTGGCTGGAATGGTGACCGAAACAAGATCAGGTGCGGGGTAGAACGCATTAGTCTCGATTCCTAAAACACCAGCTGGAATTACTGCATCCCCGCTACAGTCAGTGTTACCAGTAATGCCGTAAGACCAAACTATAAAATGGCCGGAAACACTGCAATCAACAGTTCCATTTCCTGTGTCTGGATCGTAAGTTGTTTCTGCATGAGCTGGACTAAATACCAATCCAGTCAAAGCTAAAACAAGAGCAGTGAATATGGTGGCACATCTTCGCATTTTGAAACACTCACATTCGACTCGTTGAGTAGAACTAGTCAAAGTGTTCAAAACTAACTTTGTTCTGAAAACAAATTAACATTGTTTTGTTGATTAACAACGCTGTTCAAAACACTTTTGTTGCTTTAGAAATGCAAATGTCCGATTTGTCCGTTGCTTAACCAGAGTGATTGTTCTTAAAGAATTGGTTGAGCCGACTCATCCGAGGGTCGGCTCACTTCTTTGGGTGGGCGACTGACAACTACTAAGCCCGCGAGAATCAGTACTGACCCAATTAAACCAACTACCGAGACGGTCTCACCTAAAAGAACTACACCCAAAATCGAAGCTGTAAGTGGTTCCATTAATCCAACGGTAACCGCAGTTGCAGCTCCGATTCTGGCGATGCCATAGATAAAGAATGCGTAGGCAATTGCGACCGTAACAATGCCGCCGTAAAGTACGCCGATTAATAGAACTGGGTCTTGTAAAAAACTAAAGTCTCTGCCATAACTCAAAGGTGCTTGAAAAATTGTTCCGATCGTGAACATTGGAGCAACACATTGAAATGGTGTGTGGCGTTTGGAAATCATGCCCATTCCAGTTGCTTGCATCGAGTAACCAAATGCCGCAGCCATTGCAAACGCAACTCCGAGAAAACTCACAGTGTTGTTTCCGCTTGGCCAGTTAAGGGCCACCACACCGGCAACTGCAACGACAGTGCCAATTGCCCATTGCTTACCGGGCGGTTGCTTCAATGCAATCCAGGCAATCAGCCCAACAAAGATCGGAGCCACACCAATTGAAACCACGGCAGCAACGCCAACACCGGTTAGCTGAAAAGCCAAAATGAAAAACGGGAAAAACAGCGTTGCTCCTGTGCCACCAACCAAGATTGGAACTATGTCTTGCTTGGTATAGCGACGTTTATTTTTCGAGAACAAGACAAGTAACCAAAGCGCACTGACGCCCGTGAGATTACGAATTAAAGAGTATTGAAACTCCGTACCCTCTGGGAAAAGCCCGACAACTGGACCTACTGTGCCCCAGATAATCGTTCCTATGGCAACAGCAGCGATTCCAATTACGCGACCATCAGATCGCTTGCGATGCCTACCCGTTTGTTGGGAAGCCAAGGTTCAATCCACCATGGCTTGGATCTAACCAACGACTGGTTACCACCTTGCCACGAGTAAAGAAGTGAACGCCTTCAGTTCCGTGAGCATGGGTATCGCCAAATAGTGATGCTTTCCAGCCACCGAATGAGAAGTAAGCCATTGGCACAGGGATCGGCACGTTGATACCGATCATGCCAACCTCAACTTCATTCTGGAAGCGGCGAGCTGCGCCACCATCGTTAGTAAAGATCGCAGTTCCGTTACCGTATGGGTGATCGTTGATCAGCTTTAAGGCTTCTTCGTAAGTTTCCGCGCGAACTACCGAAAGAACCGGTCCGAAGATTTCTTCCTTGTAGATCGTCATGTCCTTAGTCACGTTGTCGAACAATGTTGGTCCGATGAAGTAACCCTCACCATCGCTATCTGGAACTACATCGCGGCCGTCGACAACGACCTTGGCGCCTTCAGCAACACCAGTGTCGATGTAACCCTTGACCTTGTCGCGGTGAACGCCAGTAACAAGTGGGCCCATGTCAGTGCCACGAGTTCCATCGCCAGTAACAATCTTGCCCATGCGATCTTCGATCTTTGAGATCAAGTCATCTGCAATCGGGCCAACTGCAACAAGTGCTGAGATTGCCATGCAGCGCTCGCCTGCAGAACCAAAGCCTGCGTTAACTGCTGAGTCAGCTGCAAGATCTAGGTCAGCATCTGGAAGCACAACCATGTGGTTCTTTGCCCCACCTAGTGCCTGAATGCGCTTACCGTGTGCAGTTCCGGTTTCGTAGATGTACTTCGCAATTGGGGTTGAGCCAACGAAGCTAACAGCCTTGATGTCTGGGTGAGTAAGAATGCGATCTACCGCTTCCTTGTCACCATGCACAACGTTGAAAACGCCATCTGGAAGACCAGCATCTTTCCACATCTGCGCAATGAAGTTCTGTGCGCTTGGATCTTTTTCCGATGGCTTAACGATTACTGAGTTACCCGCGGCGATTGCAATTGGGAAGAACCACATTGGAACCATGGCTGGGAAGTTAAATGGAGAGATGATTCCAACAACACCTAATGGTTGACGGATGCTGTAAACATCAACGCCTGTTGAAACGCTTTCAGAGTAGCCACCCTTTAGAAGATGTGGGATACCGCAAGCAAACTCCACAACTTCTTGACCACGCATAACTTCGCCAAGTGCATCGGATAAAACCTTGCCGTGCTCGGCAGTAATGATGGCTGCAAGTTCTTCCTTGCGAGCATTAAGAATTTCGCGGAATGCAAAAAGAGTTGTTACGCGCTTGGAAAGCGAAGTAGCTGCCCATTCGGCGCCAGCACGCTTTGCAACGGCTACGGCTTCATCCATATCAGCAGTTGATGCGAAATCAACAGTTCCGGACAATTTGCCTGTTGCGGGGTTATAAACCTCACCAGTTCGTGCTGCTTTACCTGTCCAAAGCTTGCCGTCGATCCAGTGCGTGATGTGGTTAGTCATGATTTCTCCTTGTTGCGGTAATACCCAAATCTAGTGGGTGGAGCACGGGGTTAGCGAGGTAGGTTATGTCCATGACTGAAATCCGCTCAATTGTCGTATCCACCCAAGAAACCTTGCGGGAAAGTGGCACTTCAGTGTCCCCATCAACGGTCAAAGTTATTGCCGCCGCAGTGGTTACCAATCCCCTGGCTGGCAAGGCTTTAGTTCAGGATTTAACTTCGCTCGAAATGATGAGTATCGAAGTGACTGCAATTCTGGCCGAACGCGCAGTTAAGGCACTCGGAGCTTTGGGCCTAAGTGCCTCAGACATTCGTGGCTATGGCAAGGGTGCCATCGTAGGAACTGATGGCGAACTTGAACATACGGCTGCAGTTTTGCACCCACGTTTTGGCGCTTCAGTGCGCGCTGCTATCGGTGGTGGCGCAGACATCATTCCGGGAACTAAAAAAGTTGCTGGACCTGGAGCTTCGATCACCATGCCAATTGGCAACAAAGATGACCGCTGGGAATTTGATGACATGGATTCAGCTGAGATCGCAATTGGTGATGCGCCACGCGCCAATGAAATGGTGATTGCAATTGTCTATTCAGTCGGCGGACGCCCACACGCTCGCGTAACGAAGGTGAAGTAAATGTTTAAAGCAATAATTTTGTTAAAGCGTGGCGAAGATATGAGTCATGATGACTTCAAGCAGTGGTGGTTAGTTGATCACTCCAAGAAGGCAGCAACTTTGCCAGGAGTTCGAAAGATTGTTTTCAACCTTGCCGATGATGGCAGCGCCTATGACGGAGTTTCTGAACTTTGGTTTGATTCCAAAGAAGATTTCGAAGCAGCCTATGCAACTGAAATTGGCAAAGGTGTAGCCGCTGATTCGCTAGCTCATCTATCTGCACGTGAACGTATGTTCGTTACTGAAAACGAAATTGTTTAATTCCTGGAGAGAAAACAAATGACAACTGAAATTCGCGGAATCCTCGCAGCTATAACTACCCCATTCACCGCAGACGGTAGCGCGCTTGATGAGCCTGCAATGCATGCGCAAATCAATCGACTAGTTGATGCTGGAATTCATGGTGTAGTTCCAACCGGCACAACTGGCGAATTCATGACGCTAACTCCGCAGGAATATCGCCGAGTCTTTGAAGTTGTCAACGAAGCCGCCGCTGGACGCTGTCATGTGTTTGCAGGAGTTGGTTCCACTTCGACTGCAGAAGCAATTTCTTTGGCTAAGCACGCAGAGAACGCAGGATCCACTGGGATCATGTTGCTGCCACCGTTTTATGCCGCCCCTAACTTTGCTGAACTTCAAGTCTTTATGCGTTCTGTTGCTGAATCAATTTCGATTCCAGTGATGTACTACAACATTCCAAGCTCAACTGGAGTAACACTAAACGCTGAGCAGATAGCAAAACTAGGTGAGATTCCTGGCGTTAACTACCTAAAGGACACTTCTGGCGATGCAGTAACTATGGCTGACCTGCTTGCGAATCGTTCTGACAAAATCAAGGCTTTCAATGGCTGGGATACTTTGACGTTCTTTGGACTGGCTAGTGGCGCTGAGGCATCTGTTTGGGGAACTGCCACAGTCATCCCAGAACTTGCCGTTGCGCTCTACAACGCTCTTGCGGTCGACAACGATTTATCTACTGGTCGTGAACTTTGGAAGAAGATCTGGCCGATTTGTGACTTCTTGGAATCAGTTAACTATTACGCAGGTATCAAAGCAGGTTGTGAATTAATTGGTGCAAGCGTAGGACCAGTTCGCCCGCCCGGACTGCCACTTTCATCTGAACAAAAAACTCATTTCGCCAAGCTGCTTAATGCTGCTGGAGTAAAGACGGTTTAACTATGGCTGAGAAACTCATTATTGAAACGATTGAGGCCCACGCTGAAGGCGAAGGCGGTCGAGTAATCACCAACATGGCTCACCTCGTTAAGGGCGAGACCATGAAAGAGCGTTTCGATTATTGCGAAGCCAATCTGGATTGGTTCCGACATGCAATCCTGCACGAACCTCGTGGCTATCCAGCGTTGTGTGCCGTGTTTATTCTTCCGCCGGTAAATTCTGGATCTGACTTTGGAATCATCGTACTTGAGCAGGGTGGATTTACTGCCATGTCAGGCAGTAACACTATGTGCGCGGTCACTGCTGCACTAGAAAAAGGCATCGTCAAGATGCAAGAGCCAGAAACCACCGTGACAATCGACACTGCAGTTGGAACTATTTCAGTGCTTGCTCGCTGCAAAGATGGCAAAGTTCTCGACGTTGCAATTCGTAACGTTCCCGCATTCACGGTTTACATCGACAAGATCGTTGACGTACCTGAGTATGGCCCGATTCCAATTGATCTAGTTTTTGGTGGGCAATTCTTCGCGCAAACTAACATCGCAAACGTTGGACTTGAGATCAAACCAGAGAATGCCAAAGCAATCACGCGTGCTGGTGCTGCCATCAAGTACGCAGTTAATAAGCAGCTTCAGTTTGAACATCCCGAGAACCCAAGTATTAATAAAGTTGGCATCGTAATTCTGCACAATGGTGATCGTGAACCAGGTAAGCAAGCGCAAAACTCTGCTGTACTTACCGGCGACAACTTAACCGCAGATCCGGAAACCTGGAAGGGAATGCTTGATCGCTCCCCTTGCGGCACTGGCACATGTGCTCGGATGTCAGGTCTTTACACTCGCGGACAACTTGCAATCGGTGAAGAGTTCTCACACATGAGTTTCCTGGGTACCAAGTTCTTCGGCCAAGTAAATGACCCAACCAAGATTGGTCAGTACGAAGCAGTTGTACCAACTATTCGTGGCAGCGCCTGGGTCACAGGTGTAGCAACTTGGGAAATTGATCCAACAGATCCATTCCAAACTGGCTACACACTAGGTGACATTTGGTAGTCGCTAGTGAGGTGGATTCGGAATGTGGCCACTTGTCTATAAAGCAAAGGGACCGTATCGCTTTGATACGGTCCCTTTGTTATTTGATAACTGATCTATCAGCCTGAGTCCTCCACGGCGTACTTTTCTTCTGGAGACATAACCAAACGATGGCGACCCCAGATTGCAAATACTGCCAACACGATCACATAAACAATGATGATCGCAACGATGGCAGGCCTGAATGTTGGATTTAGCAAGAAGCCAATAAATGACACGAAGGCAATTACTCCAGCCACTACCGCGCCTCTCAATCCCCAAGGTGACTTATAAGGACGATCTAGGTTTGGAAACTTGCGACGCAAAATTACAAACGAAATCATTTGCATCAAGTACGCCAACATTGCTCCCCAAACGGCTATATTCAACACAATCGCGCCCGCAGGTGAACCAGATCCTCCAGTTGCATCAATAACAACTAGCGAGATGTAGCCAACTACTGCTCCAACTAACAGTGCTGCCCAAGGAGCCTGGCGCTTGCCAGTGACTGAAAGCGCTCTTGGGTAATAACCTGCACGAGATAGTGAGTACATGTTGCGGCCATAAGCAAACATGATTCCTTGCAATGAAGCAAGCAAACCAATCAAGGCAAACAACCCAAGTACTGCTGCCCAAGTGTCACCAACGATAACTCGGAACGCATCCAGTAGTGGCTCGCCTGCTTCACCCGTTGCTTGTGCACCCAGAATTGCAGTGTTCAAGAACAACACCAATAGACCGGTTGCAATCAGAGTTCCTCGTGCCCAAATGCCAGCTTTAGGAATGTCTTTTGCTGGATCATGTGCCTCTTCAGCAGCTAGTGGAAGTGCCTCGATACCTAGGAATAACCAAACTCCAAAAGGAATGGCAAAAAGAATGCCCATGATGCCAAATGGCAAGAATGTGCTTGATGTAGCGCCACCGTCAGATGGAATGTTCCACAATGAGTCCCAGTTAAGAAGTCCTGAGGTTAAGGTCATCACAGCAAACACAACCAAAATTCCAATTGACATTACTGAGACCACGATTGAGAACTTAAATGAAATCTCTGAGCCAGCTGAGTTCAATGCCACAAAGATTACATAAAGAATGATCCACCAGATCCAAGCAGCCATTTCAAAACCAAGGAGTTCAGAAACAATGCCTGATGCATAGCCAGCACTGAAGTAAACAATTACTGCAGTGGTGGCGACATACTCAATGGTCTCGGCAAGCCCTGTAACGAAACCACCCCAAGGTCCCATTGCTTTTCTTGCAAACGAATAGGCACCACCAGTGTGTGGCATTGCCGCTGACATTTCTCCAATGGAAAACATCAAGCCGTAATACATGATGATTAAGATTCCGAAGGCGACGAGCATTCCACCGAAACCACCGGCACCGATACCGAAGTTCCAGCCAGAGAAATCGCCAGAGATAACTGCTGCAACCGCTAAGCCCCAAAGAGACCAACGACCAGCCGTTCGTTTTAGTTGTCGTTTTTCGTAATAGTCAGGTGCCTGAGAGTTATAGGTAACCCCTGAGACCTTTACCTTGTCTGTTGACATGATCACTTTCCTTTTCGCTAAGGCGGCCACAACCCTAATTTGGTTAGGTCGTCGGGAAGTTAAGGATGATCATAGGAGGAAGTGATACCTATGCGCCCTAGTTTTTACCTTTTGTTTAGGTGAATTAATCCCCAGAAACATAGAATTTGTTTGAACTTTCCTAATAAACGAATAAAGACCGCCCAAAGGCGGTCGTTATTCGTTTGGTGGAGCTGAGGGGATTCGAACCCCTGACCCCTTGCATGCCATGCAAGTGCGCTACCAGCTGCGCCACAGCCCCGAACCTTGTCAATGTTAGTGGACGTTACTTATCATCACCAATTGCAGGCTCAGGTAACGATCCTGCGTTGTATTCCTGCAAGCGCCACTTCAAGCCTGGCAACTTTGGCATGCTTTCATCAAGTTCAGAAAGCACTGACCATTGTGCGTTGGCAAGCACTCCAAGAATGGTCCATTGCTCTGGTGCCAATCCCAATAGTCGGCCAAGCGCAGAACGTAAAGCACCACCATGAGATGCAACCACCAATGTTCCACCGGCTGGCACATTGACTAAAGCACTTTCTATGGCTTCAACAACACGTTCAGAAACTTCCCATCTGGTCTCGCCACCACCAGGACGGATTTCAGAGTCCCCGCCCCAGGCCGCGTAATCCTCTGGATACTTAGCAATGATTTCGTCGCGTGTCATACCTTGCCATTCGCCAGCAAAAGTTTCTCGCAACCGTTCATCCACGGTTAAATCGATGCCTGCCAAATTCGACAATGTCCGACCAGTTTCAAGTGCTCTGGATAGGTCACTTGCGATTACATGTGTTGGCTTCATCGCCAGCAAAGTTTGAGCCGCATGACGCGCTTGTTCGATACCAACATCATTTAGCGGAATATCAATCTGACCTTGATGACGGTTCTCGGCATTCCAAACCGTCTGGCCATGGCGCCAGAGAACTAAGCGACGCGAACTCATACCAATTCCACAGGAATGTGTGGGCAATCGCTCCACAGTCGCTCAAGGTCATAGAGGCT
>JBIIAS010000072.1:0-6206 GCA_044239795.1 Candidatus Nanopelagicales bacterium
AGATCCGAACCGTCTCTTGTTTTTGCGCGCTCATTTCTGAGCACTCTGCTTCTTGATGCCCATTAGATGAGCACCTTGCCTGTTGGCGTTCATAACTAGAACGCAAGCCTGGCGTTGAACATAAACACTCCCGTTTTCAGCGGTAGTTAACGGATACTTGTAGCAAGTTAATCAAGTTTTAGGCCTGAAAACTTTGAATTCAGGCCCATGTGGCAGGGATCCAAAGCAACTTGCTTCGCTCAGTCTAGCCCAAATTGGAGAAGCTCAATATCCATAAGGTTTTCGGAAGCTTTTCTCCGAAATCAGTCCTTATGCTTCGGTAGCCATATCTGACTTGATGTCGATCTTGGCTCCAGTCAATCGAGCGGCAAGTCGAGCGTTTTGCCCTTCTCGACCAATCGCAAGACTTAGTTGAAAATCTGGAACCACCACTCTGACAATTCGATTCTCTTCATCGAGCAATGTTGAAGAGATAACTTTTGCAGGAGACAGCGCATGCTTCACGTAAAGCGCTAGGTCATCGCTGTAGTCGACTATGTCAATCTTTTCGCCACCAAGTTCACTCATGACAGCGCGAACTCGACCACCAAGTGGACCTATGCAGGCCCCTTTGGGATTAACGCTTGCAGCTTTGGTGGACACTGCAATCTTGGTGCGGTGTCCAGCTTCGCGAGCCAGACCTTCGATTACAACAGTTCCATCTGCAATCTCCGGAACTTCAAACTTAAACAGTTCTTCAACTAACTTCGGATGGGACCTGGACAACGTGATGACTGGACCTTTTGGTCCCATCTTGACTGCAACTACGTAGCACCTGATACGAGTTCCGTGCGAATAGTCTTCACCGGGAACTGTTTCTTCCGGAGGCAAGACGCCTTCAACTTTTCCTAAGTTAACAAAAACTAGTTGACGATCGCTTCCTTGTTGGATCACACCAGAAACTATGTCGCCTTCTTTGGCTTGGAACTCTGTCACTGTTGCATCATCGTCAGCGGCTTTAAGTCTTTGAGTGATTACACCTCGAGCCAGCGATGCTGCGACTCGGCCAAATCCTTCGGGAGTTGCTTCGAACTCACCAATTTTTTCGCCATCGTCATTTAACTCATCCGCAATTACAAGAACATGTCCTGTTGTGCGATCAAGTTCTACACGTGCGCTCTCGTGCGCTCCTGGTGAATGCAAGTACGCAACCAACAGCGCCTGTTCGATGGCTTCAACTACATAATCTAACGAAAGTCCACGTTCGCGAGTCAGACCTTTTAGGGCAGAAATATCAATATCCATGTACTGCTCTCCTACTCTGATTCAGCTTCGTCATCGCCAATTAATGAGTCTGTTTCTGCATCCTCTTTTGGCATTTTCTTAAATTCAACTTCGATGTGTGCTCGTGAAATATCCTTGATACTTAAAGTTCTAGGTTTTCCCTTTATGTCTAGAGTCACATCTGGATCATTGAATTCAACAATTCTGCCAACTGCATTAATCGCATCGCCTGCAACATTCACTAGGCGTCCAACATTTCTGGCCCAATGAACTGGTTTGGTTAGTGGCTTAGTAACACCACGAGTGCCTACTTCTAAGACGTAAGGCTCATTGCCCATAACATCGGATTGATCGAGAAATTCTGATATGGCGCGGGAGACTTCGGCGACTTCATCAAGATTTACTCCGCTGTCACCATCAATAGTGACATCAAGGATTCTTTGCCCACCGGACTTGGTAATTTCTATATCGTCCAAATCGAACGAGAATGCGCTGACAACAGGATCCAGCAATTCAGTGAGTTCAGAAACTGGAATCATTGTCTTGCCTTTTCAATTTGGTGGAACAGTTATAGAACTATCGTAGTCCGTAACACACTTTAGAATTGAACATTTTGAATTGACTTGATTACGCAGCGGGAGATTCGGTTAAATCAGAGTTTTAGATGGTCGCCAGTAGTCTGAAAACTAAGGCTGCAAGCATTGCCAGAAACACAAATCTAACGAATGAACTTCCACGATCCAGCGCTGTCCTTGCTCCGAGATAGCCGCCAAGTAGATTGGCGGGCGCCATTAAAGCCGCTACCAGCCAAATCACATGTCCACCCGGAATGAAGATAATCAAAGCAGCCAAGTTGGTGGCTACATTTACAAACTTTGCAATTGCCGAAGCTCCCAAAAAACTGGTACCGATAAAGCTAACTAATGCGAACAGCAAGAACATGCCAGTGCCGGGACCGATCAAACCATCATAAAAGCCGATTACCAACCCAATAATCGGTGCGACAGCTGGAGACACCTTGCGACTTGATGCCAGCTTTCCAAAATCTGGACGCAAAAGCGTAAATGAACCAACAGCAATCAAAATGATCAAGATGATCGGTTCAAAGATCTCTCGAGAAACATTTGTAGCCAGTAGTGCTCCACAAATTGAGCCAACAAACGCTGCGCTCATCATTGGTATTAATTGCTTCGAGTCAACTTGGATCTTTTTTCGATATGTGTTTGCTGCTGTGCTAGTACCCACTATCGAAACAGCTTTGTTGGTTCCCAGAATGCTCGCTAGAGGCGCAGTTGGAAATGTCCAAAGCAAGACAGGTAACTGAATCAATCCACCGCCGCCCGCTACCGCATCAACAAATCCCGCAAGAAATGCTGCGGCAATGCAGATCAGGACAATCCAAAGTGAAATCTCGACTAATTGCCCAGACATCACTACTGGTTACTCCAGCCCATCACGACATCCATAACATCGCCCAGTCTTTGAACTGTTGCATCTGGTGTAATTCCCAAGTCGGAAGATTGTGAAGCAGGAATGTTTGAATGTGGAATCCAAATTCCTTTCATACCTATTGATTGCGCACCATGGATGTCATCGAAAAGTCGGTCACCAACAAAAGCTGTGGATTCAGGATCGACATCAAGGTTGTAAAGAACATCGGCAAACACTGATTTATGTGGTTTGCCGGCTGGAGTTTCACTTGTAAAGAGGAGGTAATCAAAAAGATGTAGCACTCCATCTCGTTCCAGAACGGCCTCGTGATGTCTGCGTGGCCACATAGTGTTAGACAGCACTGCGGTTTTGATGCCCCGCCCGCGAAGACCTTCAAGAAGTTCGATTGCATCCGGATCGGTGTAAGTGTGAGGATCCCAGCCGCTTAAATACTTTTCTAATGCTTCAAAATGAAGCGGACTTGAAGTGTCTACGCCTGCTTCATGAAACAACTCGTCAAGAACACCAGTTCCCACTTCGCCATTTGTTTCAAATTGTCTAGACCAACGTGCTTGCTCACCTTGATTCAAAGTATCAGCCAGTTGTTGCGCATTTTCTGGATCATAAATATTCGAATATCCAAGCCAAAGTTCAGTTAAGTCAACGTTGTGCCATGGAGTTAATGTGCCACCCCAGTCAAAAACGACAGCCTTGATTGTCATTGCACTTACTTCTTAGTTACTAACGAAACAACCTCTGAAACAAAATCTGCCACTGGAATAAGTGCTTGATCACCAGATTTACGATCTCGAAGTTCAATAACGCCATCGGCAAGCCCTTTGCCTACGACAGCAATGGTTGGAATTCCGAGCAGTTCGGAATCATTGAATTTAACGCCAGGTGAGACGCCTCTGCGATCATCAAAAAGTACTCTGACGCCACTTGCCTCTAGTTCTTCACTCAGCCTTAGTGCAACATCAAAGGGTTCGTCGTCGCGGCCTGTAGCAATAATGTGAATGTCGGCTGGAGCTACTTCGCGTGGCCAGATCAGTCCCTTCTCGTCGTGAGACTGCTCTGCAATAGTTGCAACTGCCCGGGAAACACCAATACCGTATGAACCCATAGTCACAGTGACGAGTTCGCCATTTTCATCAAGAACTTTTAGGTCCAGTGCTTCAGCATATTTTCTGCCCAACTGGAAAATGTGGCCAATCTCGATACCGCGAGCTATCGTCACTTCGCTTTCACAATTTGAACAGCCATCGCCTTGTCGAACTTCAGCTGCTTCGATCACGCCGTCCCATGAAAAGTCTCGACCTGCTACTAAGTCATAAACGTGGTTGCCGCGCTTGTTTGCGCCAGTAATCCATCGTGAACCCTTGACCACTCGAGGGTCTACCAAGTATTGAATGCCTGATTTAGACTCCAACCCAAGAACTTCAGGTCCGATGTAACCCTTAACTAGAGCTGGATGCTTTTTGAAATCTTCCTCTTCAAAAGCCTCGATCGAGACTGGGTGAAGCGCCGCTTCAACGCGTTTTAGGTCAACTTCTCTATCACCTGGAAGGCCAACAACTAATGGCTTGCGGTTGCCGTCCAGATCAACTTGCATCACAACAACGTTCTTTAAAGTGTCACCCGCATGCCAATCGCGATCAGATCTGCGCAATTCTGCTCTGGCATTTGAAACTTCCACTAATGAGGCAATGGTTGGCGTGTCTGGAGTGTCTTCAACGTGAGCTGCTGGAATTCCAGATGAATCAATCTCGGCTGGAACTCGGGTGACGATGGCCTCAACGTTTGCAGCTAGTCCGCAATTAGGGCACTTTACGTAAGTGTCTTCACCACTTTCACAAGTTGCCAAGAACTCTTCGCTCTTAGAGCCACCCATCGCACCAGACATCGCTGAAACGATTTCATAATTCATCCCAAGTCTGTCGAATGTTTTGATGTAGGAATCACGGTGACGTTGATATGAGACATCTAAGCCAGCATCAGTTACGTCGAAAGAATATGAATCCTTCATTACAAATTCACGAGCTCTAAGAATTCCAGCGCGTGGCCTGGCTTCGTCACGGTACTTGATCTGAATGTGGTAAATGCAAAGTGGCAAGTCTTTATACGACGAGTACTCGCCCTTGACCATGAGAGTAAACATTTCCTCGTGGGTTGGTCCTAGTAAGTAATCGGCTTTCTTGCGATCCTGCAATCTGAATAGATTGTCACCATATTCATTCCAGCGACCAGTTTTTTCATAAGGCTCGCGTGGAAGTAGTGCTGGGAAGTGAACTTCTTGAAATCCAGCGCTATCCATTTCTTCTCGAACAATGCGCTCAACATTTCGATAAACAAGATATCCAAGTGGTAGCCATGACCAAATGCCAGGGCCAACTCGACGGACATAACCGCCACGAACCAAAAGTCGATGGCTAGGTACTTCGGCATCCGCTGGATCCTCGCGTAAAGTCCGCAAGAACAGGGTTGACATGCGTAGCACTAGCACTCCTTGGGTCCCAAATGATTAGTGCCTCAATCGTACAGAAGAACCAGGTTCAATTTGAGTTGCATTGGGCCTGTAAGCAGGAGTCCGATTCGACTAGTTGGATCAACTAAAAAGGACTGTTGCGAAGGTGTCGACTTGTTCAAAGCCAACACTTGCATACGTCTTCAATGCCACCTCGTTGTAGTCATTGACATACAGCGATACCACAGGCGCTAATTCTGCTAATACTAATTTAACGACGGCAGCCATCGCTGGCGCCGAAATTCCTTTGCCGCGATACTCGGGTTTGACCCAGACTCCCTGGATTTGAGCTACTCCCGCACCTACGGTTCCAACTTCAGCCTTGAAAACTAATTCCGAACCTAAGTACTTAACAAAAGAACGTCGACTAGAAACCAATTCAGAAATTCGATTTCGATATGCGTTGCCACCACCGTTAAGCGTTGGACTGATGCCAACCTCTTCGGTGAACATAGCGACACAAGCTGGAAGTAACTCATCTAAATCTGAGAGATTTGAATACCTAACGTCGTGGTCAAGTGGCAGTGGCGAGTTGCTTCGCATAGTCAACACTGGTTGATTAGCTCGCACATCCCGAGCTGGTCCCCAACTTCCCGAAACTTTGGACCATAGATCAAGAACTTCCTCGGCTGGGCCAACAATTGACGAGCTACGCCTACCGCTGCGGTTAAGAACCGTGGCAAATTCTTGGCGTGCAATCAGAGATGTATTTACTGGAACTATGTTCGCGCCAGTCATAAGGATTGACTTTAGGTTTCCGTCATCAAAGTACCCAAGTAAATCTGGATAACTTGGTCGGAATCTACTTTGCTTAGTTTGTTCGAGTCGGGCAGCCAAAAAGCAATGCCGAACTGGATCTTGTTCGATCAGATTTCTTACTAATTCGATTGACTGTGCATCAAGTGCACGAATTTCGTGTGCCATAACAGTTCTGAATTAGTTAACGGAAACGATTGGTGCGCCTTCAGAATCCATACTCTCGGCCAGC
>JBIIAS010000073.1:0-6183 GCA_044239795.1 Candidatus Nanopelagicales bacterium
AAGGTTTTTTGCATCCGTATATGGACTGTATCCAAAGTTGGTCAAGATTGGATCCAATTTGTGAAAAGTGCCGAATTTACGGCGTTTTTGTGCCCACTATTTGGACATATAGCTTTCTGGGTCATACAAGGCCTCATATAAAAGCCCAATATTGATGCCATCCTCAGATTCAGAATCAAACATCGAATCCTGCGGCCCAGCCACAGACAACACGTTGCCATCAGTTCGAGCAACTTGCGTGCCATATAAAGGTGGCTCATTTGGGTTGGCTGCCCCATCGAATACTAACTCGGGCATGAAATAAACACCCATCAGGATTACTGGGTCGCCCGCTTCTGGAGTGTAAGTAACTGTGGCTGCCTTGGTGACACCTGCAGCAAAAGCTTCATCGGCCCACTCGCCAGTCATTGGCTCAACGGTTAACTTTGTTTCCAAGCCTTTTGGTGGATGGAAACTATATGGAACTGGATCTAGGTCAACCATGCCAGTCATTGATAGCGAACAGCCCGCCAGGGCCAGGGCTGCAAAACCTGCAACTAATGCGCGAAAAAGCTTCATTGCTCTATTCTAATTTGCTACTTAACCCAAGACGGGAATTGCTTTCGCAATAGATCAATATGACTTTCAATTGCCGCCACATCAGCAGCAGCAATCTCTTTGGCCTCAGCAAACTTGTCATTTTGCATCGCAATGCTGGCCGCAACAGCTGCAGCGATTTCAGGAGCCGTTGCTTTGCCGGAAGTATCTAAAGCTCGCGCTGGAATTTCATCAGCGGCATCAAGTAACGCGCCCGCAACCCACATATCCCCCGGACGCGAGAAAATCACGATCCAGTTTGTTCCCTTATTGCTGGCAGAGATTCGTAACTGAAACCCTTCACCGGTCCAATCAATAATCGCTGAGTAATCAGCTTTGCGATTAAACATCTCTCCCACATAAGCAATGCCTTGTGTACTGGCAATGAATCTGCCACCTTCTTCAACCAAAGTGAGTTCATCAACTGCCGGCGTTGAAACCGAAGTTGATTTACTGCTGGATCGCCCTGAGGCACCCAAGAACACTCCACCAACTGGAACACCGATAAATGGACGGCCGGAATTTCGCGAAGTACTTTCTGTAATACGTGGCCCTTTACGTGGCTCAACAAGTGAAACACCTTCAGCTATAAACAATTGCTCTTCGTTATCGGTTGCAGCATTAAAGTCAGGCAGTTCCGAAAGCGATGATTCAAAGTAAGAAATCTCTTCAGCAAGTTTGCGCTGGTAAGTCTTGTGTTGGGCTAACTGCAGATTCAAGGCATCAAGTTTTGCTTTACCCGAAAAGAAGAACCCAAAGCCATTTCCTGGCTTTACGGCCGCTAGTTCATCAGCAGTTACTGGAGCTGGCGCAGGCGTCGTTGGCAGGTCAGTTGGCTTTGCTTTGGTTCCTGGATTTCGCGCATCAATAGCCACCAACACCGCAATCAGCACAAACCAAACCCAGAAACCAAAGGCATCAGCTAGTGGAATAGTGATGATCCAACCAGCAATTACCAGCAGCAGGAACGTTGGCCTGGCGTACCACTTCTTACGAGTCTTTGGCTTAGCCATAACGCGCTCCCTTTGCTAGCTACCTAATTCCTTGGCGTTGCTATTTAGGATAACGCGGGCCTCTGACAAGAAAATGTCCCCGCAAAGCGCGAAGCCAGGCATTCCCACATTGGCAAGAATCCTGGCTCACTTTTAGGGCCCTACAGGGGCCCTAACAAACTCAATTATTGGATATAGATTCTCCATTGTCAAGCATTCATCTCCCTGTGGAAAACTAAAACTATTCACTTTTGCTTATAAGTAGATTTTTCTAATGCCCTGCAATACCTACATTGATGAATCTGAGCGATCCAATTACCTGCTGGTTGGCGTTAATGTTCCTCATTCCCAAATCCACCCAATACGTCAAGTAATGCGTGATCTAAGGACTGCGGATTCGCTGCACATTCATATGTATCGTGAATCACGAGGTCGACAAAAGCACATTGCGCAGACAATCACCGCACTGCGCATTAGTGCTTGGATTATTTCTGTCTCAAGCCAGACGGCAAGGGATCCGATAGCTCGGAATTTGGCTCTACAAAACATTGGGCAATTGGAATCCATGCGAGATTCAAGACTAATTACCCTTGACTACATAAACCGCCATCGTGCCGACAACTCAATTCTGCGAGAAATCGCACAAAATTCAGACTTTCAATTCCCTCATTACCGCCACATGAACTCCCGACACGAACCACTGCTTTGGCTGCCAGACATCATCGCTTGGTGTTACGGCCGCGGTGGCACTTGGCGAGATGCAGTTGAACCATTGGTCACCGAAGTTATCGAGATCTAATCCTCGTTAGCCACTTCAATTAATCCAAAATACTCAGCAAGTAATCGGACCTTAGATGGACTCTCGCGCCTAGTCTGCCGAATGCCATGCCAGGACGCCCGCATCCCGTACCAGAAATACCCAGGCTGCCAATAAAAATGCAGCCCTGGAATCTTTCGCCACACTGTGAACTCTCCACCAATGCGATCGTAGAAAATTGCCTCAAACCGCTTCACAACTAAACCAGATTCGAATGGATGCTCTTCCATGTATTCATAGGCATATTCCAGATACTCCTCTTCGGAGATCTCATCCAAGTCCCGCCACCCGCTACGCATCCGCACGTGAGCTTCAATGGCCAGCTGATCTTCTTTAAAGTCCAAGTTAACTCCCTGTTGCAAATAAGAGTAAGGCCCGCAGTGTCATTTGGGAAGACCCAATTTTCGCGACCTAAAAGTCGGTCAAAAATGAATAATCGAAATCACCTTCGCACCAAGCCAGCCCGCTAAATGTTGAAAACCACTAAAGGTAGCATTGCCTTATGACTTCTCGGGCAGAAACTTCCACTCGTAAAAACACGCTCCTCACCTACAGCCTGGTGATTCTCACAATTGCTTCTGGCGCTTGGGCATACTCACTTGGTGAGCCCATCCACTCTCACAAGAACTTAACTGAAGCCGTGGTACTTGGAGGCGTTGCCTCCGCAATGTTCTTGGGGTTTTTGCTGGGAACCGGAATCAAAGGGCGCTGGGGAGCGCTATTAAACCTAAACAGAATCATCGCTTGGCCAATGGCTTTTGGCTACATTTGGATTCACTACGCATATCACATGGAACACGGTCAACCAGGTGGCTTGCTAGCTCTTGACATCGTGCCTCGAGTCTTCTTTGTGTCCTCGTTTATCTGGATCGCATTTCATTCCGGTGTTGCCGCCAAGACTTATGGAGCGCCATGGAAGTTGCGACCAAAGACAACTTACGACTGGTACGTGGCATTGAGCTGGCTAGTTTTGGTAATCACCATCCCGGTGTTTAGTGTTTCTGCCCTTGGGGCAAGCCCGATATTGATGGGGCTTGCCTGGTTAGTTTTCGCGCCGCATTTGAGCTTTAACGTTTATCAATTAGCTCGCAGAACGCCAGCTAAGCAATTCAATAGCGGTATTGGGCTTTGGTTAATTGTTGGTGGATATGTATCCGCAATTGCTTACGCGGCTTTCCATAGTTTTCCAAAATAGTTTCAACTGTTGCCAGCACTAAGTAATCCAGTACGGCGCCAGACTTCACCTTAAGTTATTCTGAAACCATTATGCGCAAGGTAACTGACTTGGAATCGGCACGAGCAAAGCTGACTAAGGCCAAGCACATTGATCCCGCCATTATCTTGACTAAAGCATCTGGGACAGGATCCATCGAAACAACGTCCATCGGCACAATTGATCAAAACTGGGAAATTGGATCAATCACTAAAGTTTTCACCTCTCTGTTGCTTGCCAGACTCCACACAACCAACCGCATAGATCTAGCTTCACCAGTTGCTCAGTACCTGCCAAGTTCAATCGCGCTTCCAAAAAACTTTGACCAGATCACTTTTGAGCACCTAGCCACCCACCGGTCAGGCTTGCCTCGACTGCCAGCTGGCATGAAACTTCTTGGCAAAAGCGCAATGGATGATCCTTATGCGATCTTTACTGAAGATCGGGTCTATCAAGCAATTGAGGAAACCAAGTTAAAGCGGATGCCTGGCACTAAAGGACCAAGGTACTCAAACTACGGAGTTGGCCTACTTGGATTCATCCTTGGGTTGTCTCAAGGTCAAAAGTATGAGCAATTACTTCAAACCGAAGTGCTAGGTCCCCTAGGTCTAACTTCAGCCACATTCTCTGACAACGACTTACGAGTTGGGCATGCCCGTAATAAAGAAGTCGGCCCTTGGCATCTAGGCGAACTCAAAGGCATGGGCGGCCTTCGGATGTCGCCAACGGATCTGGATAAGTTCCTGGCAGTATCTCAAGATCAAAACCATGAACTAGCCCAAGCTTTTGCCGAGACTTTTAAGATCCGTTATCAAGCAAAGCGCTCGGCCATCGGACTGGGCTGGATGTTCCTAAAGGACAACTACATCGTCGGTCACAACGGTGGCACCCTGGGAGCCCGAACCGAAGCTTTTATAAACCTTGGAACCGGCGCCCGAGTAGTGATTTGCGGTGATGGCTACGGTGGAACATTTCCTGTTGCCATCGACCTACTTAGCTGAACAAATTATGTCGGACTCGGGCAAGAACCCATCCACCAAATACTTGGCGATCGCGTCATCGATGCACTTAATGCCACCGAACGAAGGCGCGTGACCTGATCCCTCGTAAGTAAGCAATCGAGAATTCAACAGCTTTGCAGTGTCTTGCGCATTCTCAATTGGCGTGACGTTATCCAGCTTTGAGCTAACCACCAAGAAGGTCTGACCCGACTCATTAACTGGAGATTCCATTAAGTCCGGTGGATCAGGAATTTCAGGATCATCAAAGGCAAGCCATGACCATTGGCACCCTTGCTTCTCCCCTACGTGGACATATCCTGAATCCGAACTATAGAACTTCGTAGTAAATGGATCGGCTTCGGCCATTCGTTTTTGGTAATCTTCAATTTCTTCTTTTGAACTCAGGTCCCGACTGTCCATGTCTAGGCAGTTAACGATGTTAAGGATGTCGACTGAATTATCTCGCTCCCATTCGTTTTCATCATTGGCAGTCCAGCCTGAATAGTTAAGTGCTTCCCACTCAAAGTACCAAGCATCGCCCTTTACTAATTCATTCATTGATTCTCTAAATCCAGGATAGGAATCCTCAGTTGAACCATATGTGTAGTTAAACAAGCCCAGGTAAAGCAATTCATCATCGGATACAACAAGCTCTGAGCCAGGAACGTCACTTGATAAGTATTTTGCTTGACCTTCAAGTTTGCCTTCGTTAGCTAGGTCTTGAGCGTCAAAAATGATCTGCTCTACTTCTGCAACTGTGTCGCCAGGACACTTCTTATCTTCAGCACACATTTCAAATAAGGCAGTCAATGCTTTATAGGTGCTCTCGAGTTCAGCTTGGTTGTAATCTTCATCGTCATTGGAAGTCACACTGTCCAATACGATTCGGCCGGCATTATCTGGAAAGGCGCGAATGTATTCAACGGCCAGCGTTGTGCCATAAGACATTCCCACAAAGTTCAACTTGTCATCGCCGCCGATTACTTCTCGCATGATGTCCATGTCTTGGACAGTATTCAAAGTTGTCATTACCCACCAGTTTGGGTTCAGCTTTGCGCAGTCAGCAACGGATTTTTCCTGCCATTCACTATTAGCAATTCCCTCTTGCTCATTTTCAGGCGAGGACACTGTCTCAAAGAAATAATCAATTGTGTCGGTATCGTCGCAACGAATAGGCGAAGACTTGCCAACACCTCTTGGATCAAAACCAACTACGTCATACTTTTGTCGAATTTCCTTAGGGATCTCCAAGAACTGCACAACTTCGATTCCCGACCCACCTGGACCACCAGGATTGAAGTACAGCGTGCCCAATTTGTTTTCCTGATCCAAAGCTGACGACTTCAAAACTGAAATCGTCAAGTCAGGAAGATCGCGACCGAATTTCGATGAATAGCTCGCTGGCACAGCAAACGTTCCGCACTGTGCCGCATCAGAGTCAAAGTCATCATTTTGCCAATCGGCAGGGACAAACATGTCATCGGAGCAAGACTTCCAATTAACCGATTGATTCATGTAAGTATCAACACTTAAGTCAGCTTCACCTTGCTGAACATAACTAGGGCTCAAGAATCCATACAAATA
>JBIIAS010000014.1:0-18092 GCA_044239795.1 Candidatus Nanopelagicales bacterium
ATTATCAAACCATGCTTGCTCAGTATTGAATGGCTTAGCGCCAGCCACACGCTCAAACTCACAGGCGCGAATTACATTTCCTTGATCTTCATCTTGACCAACAAGTCCGCTTACACCGTCAAGAGCAGATCGCACCGCTACAACTGCGCATTCTCTGATCAGTGCTTGATCTTTTGCGTTAGCTGGAGCCGAGCGCGCGTAGTAGCCACTCTTTTGAACCAGAACTTTTTCCGCACCGATCATTGGAGCAAACTGATCTGCAAACCAAGCGCCAGGATTAATTTTGTCGATCTTTACATGACCAAAAGGATCAAGTGGAATTTCTTCGCCACGGCTTTTCATTTCGGCAACAATTGAGGCCACGCCAGCACCTTCGGAAAGGAATATGTTTACGTTTCCAACCTGATTCATTACTGAACTCAATCGCTGGGCCTCGGAAGCCAAATCAATTTCTAATTCAGGCACGTAAACTGCATGCACTTCTCGATTTTGTCGAGCGACACCTAGTTCAGGAAGCCAAGTCATTCCATCGAGTAGGCCTCGATAAGACACAGCGGTTGCAGCTGTTAGCCAACCACAATGGCGTCCCATTACTTCGTGCACAATCAGCATCTTGGTATTTGAGCTGTGCTCTGAAACTATGTTGCTGAAGTGATGAGCACCTTCATCTGCGGCGGTCCAAGCACCAAGAGATTGTGCGATTGGGTACACATCATTATCAATAGTTTTTGGCAGACCAACCACACCAAGTCCGTAGTTATTGGTCGCCAAAAACGCCGCTAAGTCCGCAGCAGCAGTATTGGTGTCATCGCCACCAATTGTGTGCAGAACATCGACGCCGTCAGCAATGAGTTGATCAGCAGCAACTTGCCGGGGGTCTTGACCGGCTGCCACTAAGCCGCGCTTAACGCAGTCCTCGATATTTGTTAACTTAACTCGCGAATTACCAATCGGGCTGCCACCAAAAGCCTGCAAGAGATGAGCTTTGCTGCGAACCTCCGGGCTAATGGTGATTGAATCGCCAAGCAGCAGCCCGCGATATCCATTGCGATAAGCAATGATTTCTACTTCTGGGGCCACTTTGGTGTATTCCTCAATTAGCGCACCAACAGCTGAAGATAGGCAAGGAGCTAGTCCACCCGCGGTTAATAGTGCAACTTTTTTGATTGGCATAACGCAATTCTAGTCGTGGGCTAGTTGCGTAAGGGGATTTGCAGATTTAGTGAACCACCAGAATCGCCACTAATCTAGGGATGTGAGTGAGATTTCTTGGCCCAATCTGCCAGCAGCCCAGCAACCAGCTTGGCCAACTGCTGAAGGACTTGCCCATGCCCAACAGATTTTGGCGGGGTTGCCACCATTAGTTTTCGCGGGAGAGTGCGATGAACTTAAGTCTCGATTGGCTGCAGCAACAAATGGCGATGCCTTTGTTCTAATGGGTGGTGACTGTGCTGAAACTTTTGTTGCCAATACTGCGGATTCAATTAGGGCCCGCTTAAAGACTGTGCTCCAGATGGCAATCGTGCTTACCTACGGTGCGTCAATGCCTGTGGTAAAGATTGGTCGTATTGCAGGACAGTACGGCAAGCCACGAAGTTCAGCAGAAGAAACCATTGACGGGGTTAGCCTGCCTTCTTACCGTGGCGATGCTGTTAATGGTCTTGAATTCACGCAAGAGTCACGTCAACCAGATCCAATGCGATTAGTTCAGACATATCATGCAAGCGCAGCAACTTTGAATTTAGTTCGCGCATTCACTCAAGGTGGATACGCAGATTTACGTCAAGTGCATTCCTGGAATCAAGATTTCGTAAGTGAGTCAACCCCAGGAAAGCGCTACGAAGAAATGGCTGAAGAAATTGACCGCGCCCTTTCATTTATGACTGCATGTGGAGCTGACCCAGAAGAGTTCAAGCGCGCTGATTTTTATGCAAGTCATGAAGCACTGCTTTTGGATTACGAAAAGGCATTAACTCGAGTAGATTCCCGAACTGGAAATCTCTACGACGTGTCTGGTCACTTTGTTTGGGTAGGCGAACGAACTCGTGAACTTGATGGTGCTCACATCGACTTTGTTTCGAAAATTAAGAATCCAATTGGCGTCAAGATCGGTCCAAAGACAACCGAATCTGACATCTTGGGATTACTTGAAAAGTTGAACCCTGAAAAAAATCCAGGTCGCTTGATGTTCATAACCCGAATGGGTACAGGAAACATCAGAAATGTACTGCCGAAGCTAGTGGCTGCGGTGCAAAAAACAGATCATCCAGTTTTGTGGGTTTGTGATCCTATGCATGGAAATACCACCGAAGCTGCATCAGGACATAAGACTCGATTACTAGATGACGTGATTGATGAGGTTCGCGGATTCTTTGAGGTTCACAAAAATGCCGGCACACATCCAGGTGGTATCCATATTGAGTTGACTGGTGATGACGTAACTGAATGTTTGGGTGGCATTGGCGGTGTTAGCGAAACTGACTTGCCATTTAGATACGAGACTGCATGCGATCCTCGTTTAAATAGAATTCAAAGTCTTGATTTGGCATTCCAGGTAGCGGACATGCTTAGGGATCGAAAGTAATTCTGCTAGACAATTTCTAAGGTAATTACTGAGCCTTTAGGAGCTTTTGATCCAGCGGCAGGATTCTGCGAATAAACCTTGTTCAAAACTGCAACGGGCAGCCTGTTGGTTGTTGTTACTTGAAACCCTGCGCTTTGCAACTTGGTCGTTGCAGCTTCAACATCCATGAAAACCACATTCGGAATTTCAACAAGATCAGGACCTTTAGAAACCAACAATGTGACAGAAGTTTTCTGCTCGACCGATGTGCCACCAATAGGATCAGTGCCAACAACTTTTCCTGCAGGAATCAAGTCATCAAATATCTCTGTTATGCCAGAGACGACCAGCGTTAACGCTTCTAGTTCAGCGGTGGCATCCTTGGGATCTTGCCCAGCAAGGTTTGATGGAATTATGTAACGTTCTTGGCCTTTTGAGACAAACAATGTAATGGGGGAACCCTTGCGAGCATTTTCGCCGCCTGCGGGTTCCGTTCTTATGATCACGCCTGCGGGAATGTCTTCGGAAAACTCTTCGACTACATCAACGCCGAGTTCTAGCGGAGTCAAGATAGCGGTTGCTTCATCCACGGTAAGCGAACTTACTGGTGGAACAGCCTCGTAACTACCTGTGAATTGATACCAAGCTCCACCTCCAATTAATAGGGAAAGTGCCAGAAGAAGCGGAGTCCATTTACGAATTCTGCGCTTTTCTAGAACTTCGTTGTGAGTTTCACCGGAGCCACTTGCTGCATTTTGTTTTTCCGGTGGTGCACTACTTGTGGCTCTTGGTGAATTCTGAACCGGAGTTGGGATAACTTGAGTGTTTTGCAAAGGGAGTGCGGTCGTGAGAGCTTCGGCTCGAGGAACTGCAGAAAGTGCTCGGATAACTCCATCGCGAAACTCTCGTGCGCTTTGAATGCGTTCTGCCGGAGACTTTCTTGTTGCTGCAAGTACTAAGTGGTCAACCGCAGGGGGCACGTCAGGCTGGATTGAACTCGGTGCGGAAACATTGCTGTTGACGTGCTGGAAAGCGACATCTAGGGGAGAAGCGCCAGTGAATGGAACTAATCCAGTCACCATTTCATAAAGCAAAATTCCACATGAGTAAACATCTGATCGTTGGTCGACAGCAAGCTGCTGAACTTGTTCCGGTGAAAGGTACGCCATTGTGCCAAGCAGAACTGCGCCAGTGGAATCGCTTACGGGAGTATCGCTAATGACTCTAGCTAAACCGAAATCAGTGACTTTAATATGACCATCGCTTGTAATCAAGACATTCTCCGGCTTGATGTCTCTATGCACGAACCCTGCGTCATGAGCCGAACTCAAACCGGCAAGCACAGCACTTATGATCTCCAGCGCATGTGCGCTGGTAAATGGTCCGGATTGAGCCATGATTTCTCGGATAGTTCGTCCTTGAACGTACTCCATCACTAAATACGGGAAACCTTCGCTGATTCCTTGATCATGAACAGCTACAACATTTGGGTGGGTTAAGGCAGCAGTGGCACGTGCCTCTTGGGTGAAGCGTTCAACAAAATCTGGATCATTCACAAGAACGCCGCCAAGCACTTTTAGTGCAACACTGCGGCCAAGTCGTAGGTCGGTGCCACGGTAAACCGTGGCCATACCGCCGCGTGCTATCAACTCATCAACGCTATAGCGATTCTCCAAGACCTTTCCTAATACAGGATCAAGGTTTGGTAGATCATTCATTACTTCATTCTAGATGCCGACGCGAAAACTCGTCTCTGCGCCACGACTCCTTGCTTCACGACAAGGTACATTTAGGGATAACAGAAAGTGAGTCACATGTCTAAGTTTGCCTATTTGAGTGTTCTCTTGGGCTGCCTATTGGGTACCGCTTGGCTTGAATATTTTTTGCGTACCAAGGTTTATCGCAGAACAATTCGCTTGATCCTTACCGTGATACCAGTGGTTATCGTGTTTTCAATTTGGGATGCATATGCAATCGCACAAGGACACTGGACTTTTGACGCACGCTACGTTACTGGGATCACCACAGTTGCCAACATTCCACTTGATGAAATCTTCTTCTTTATCGTGATTCCAATTTGCGCAATTTTGTCCTTTGAGGCAGTTCGAAGCGCTCGAAACTGGGAAGCCGGAGACGAGGTATCTAAATGACTTATACCCAACTTGCAGTTATTGGCGTCCTTGTTGTGATCGCCTTGGACTTATATGTTTTTAAGACGAAGATTTTGAAGCGCAAAGTCTTTTGGGTTTCATATTCAATTGTGATCTTTTTTCAATTGGTCACCAATGGAATCCTGACTGGATTCGGAATTGTGGAATATGACGGTGCCGCAATTATCGGTTCCAGTACTCCAAAGGATTCCCCACCAACATTTATCGGAGACGGACGATTGGTCTACTCTCCTGTTGAGGATTTGCTATTTGGTTTTTGTCTAGTGGTACTTACATTAATCATTTGGATTTGGTTGGGCCGTAAAGGTGTGCAACGTGAACCGGTTTCAGGCCCACCTAGAAAAAGCGTTCATCGCTTTTTGGGAATTAAGTAGTTCGTTTCCAAAGCTTGCGAGCCCGATAGTAAGCAGGCAGCGCGACTTTTAAGCGTCGAGCTAGCGAAACTGTGGCTCGCTTAGAAAACACTTCATAATCGATTTCTTCAACGGCATCCACAATGCCGCAATAAAGAATGCGAGCGGTTTCAATACAAGGCCGAGAAGCCGCACCAAGCATTGCGATACCTGCTCGAGAAGATTCTTCAAGTTGACGGACTCTAGCGATTTGAAACTTCAGCGCAGCCTTGATTTCCGGAGTGGCGATTCGAGCTTCCAAGTCAGTTCTGGAAACTCCAAATTGTGCAAGTTCCTTAAGTGGCAGGTAAACCCGGCCTCGCTCTAGGTCTTCGCCAACATCGCGAATGAAATTTGCAAGTTGAAAAGCAACACCCAAATCAGTTGCATACTTGTAAGCATCCTGACTTGTTGGTTCCAGAATGGGGACCATCTGGAGACCAATTACTGCAGCTGAACCATAAACGTACTCATAAAGATCTTCATACGTTTGATATTCAGTAACTGTTAGATCCATAGTCATTGAATGCAAGAAGGCTTCAAAATGTTCGCGCGGAATACTCCAGCGACGCACTGTGTCTAGGACTGCAATACAAACTGGATCATCAGTTTCGCCAGAATCAAACTTTGCCAAGAACTCATTACCCCAGGCGTTAAGTTGTTGCGCCTTCTCTGCTTCAGTGAGAGTTGAAGCTAAGTCGTCAACAATTTCATCTGCGTAACGGGCGAAGCCGTAAAGCGCATGAACATACGGTCTCTTAGCAGGCGGAAGCAGCAACGTTGCTAAATAGTAAGTTTTTCCATGTTCAGCATTTAGTTGTCGACATAACTCGTAGGATTCGCGCAGCGCCGGATCGAATATTCCAGCGGCATCGAGATCACTTTTAGACACAAAGGTAACTTTATTCAATTAAGTCATCACTTGAATCATCAACCCATAGTTCGTTTGGAATTCGAGAAATACCGCTCAGGCGCGTAGGGTTGCTTCAGCACAAGTTGTGTGAAGTTTTGGTTAGGAATCAAGTGGCTGCTCCAAACCCAGGTCTACTGGCTGCAATGCTTAAAGCGCAAAGACTAAGTGGCGTAATGCGCTGGAAAGTCACTTTCACCGAATCTGGATTCAAAGGTGAAACCAATCTAGCTGGCTGGAATGGTGTGTGGCTTGAGACTTCCTCAGTTAAATCAGTCCAAGAGTTCATAGACGTGTGTGCCAATCAGATTGGAATTACAAAGCTCATCGGATCATCGCTTGCCGAATTTGTTGAGGCTTTGATTTCAAATGACGAAAAACTTGGAAGCACTTGCATTGCTTGGAGCGGTTGGCAAGATTTGATCAAGTCTGATTCACAAGGCGCACTAGAGGTTTCCGAAGCAATGGAAGCAGCCTGCCAAGACGGTTCTAACGTGGTTTTGGTTTGCGACTCCGTGGGTTCATTCCCAGGTATCTCCGAACTTTCCCAGGGCTAGCTAGTTAGGCCAATTCTCGGTGTCGCGCGGATTCAATCTGGGCAGGACTCGAAGGCAACATATCTTGTTCAGTGTTGTCACCAAGGATGAGCGACCGCTCTGTTGTAGAAGCCAGCATCGCAAGCCCTAACGTAATGCCGGCTAAGACCATGGCAATGCCATCGCTTAACTCAAGAAAAGTATCGGCAGTTGCACTTGAATTAGCAATGCCATGGATCGTAAATGCCGCGATTGCAATAACCATTAACCGAACCTGTTTATGACTTAAGCCGGTAACTGCGAGTAGTGGAATTGACCAAAGTAAGTACCAAGGTTGCACAACTGGACCAAGGACTACAAGCGCCACAAACGAAAGTGCGACGCCGCGAGTTGCACTTCGTCCTGCGGGACGAAGTACCAGCATGACAAGTACGATCGCCAGAATCACAGATCCAATTAATCTTGTTATACCTACTGAAGTATCAACTACATTTCCGAATCCAAGCAGTCGTATCGGACCACCTATCAGCATCCCGAGTGCAGTTGTGGGGGACAGCCAGCTCTTAACTGTGCCAGGTGTAGACAGTGATCCAATCCAGCCAAATGGTCCAGTCTCAGCTAAAGCCGAAGTCACAAAGAGCGTTGATAGGGCGATGACTCCTGCAATGGCCCCGTACTTTGCTCGCCTTGCCCAACTCGCACCATTTCCGGCAGCGATTAATGCAAGGAAAGGAAGCAGCACAATTGCAACTGGTTTTATTCCCAGTGCCAGAGTTGCCACTACAACACCAGCAATGAAGTGTCCTCGCAATGCGATGACCATTGCGATGCACACCAAACCAACCATCAATGCATCATTGTGTGAGCCAGCAACAAAGTGCATTAGAACTAGCGGATTCATCACGCCAATCCAAGCGGCAGAAATGGGATTCACGCCGTGCGCTTTTGCAAGATACGGAATGCTGAGACAAATGAAAACTACTCCAACAATTGAAGTCAATCGGAAAATGTAAGAAGCAACCAGAGAAGAATCCTGGCTAACTGCCGCAACGGCCTTTTCAATCAAAAGAAAAACTGGTCCATAAGGTGTCGGCGCATCACCCCAAAGTGGATCTACGCCACTTTGAAACCAACCAGGAACTACAGACACTCCCGATTCGTACGGATTATTTCCAGCAAGCTGCATTTTTCCTTGCATGAAATATGAATAGACATCTCGACTAAACAGTGGTGGAGCAACCAGAAGTGGCAACACCCAGGCGAGCAGAGATAAGTAGATAGTTTCAATTCGTTGAATTTTTCCGTGCAGTGCATCAACACCAACCACCAACCAGGCTTGCAGAATTAGCGCGGCACCAACAACTACGAATGACCGAGTTAGGGCCAGGCCTACGGTTTCGGTTTGTACAAAGTCAATGAAATTCCATTGCAGCACCTGTGCGGAAAGTGGAAACCAGCCAACTCCGAGAGAGCCGATAGCAATAAATAGCGAACCAAGGAAACCTGGCAACGCATACAGTCCAAACCAACCGGGATCTGTTGATATTCGGCGGGCTGGCATTACTTCAGGATACGCGCCTTAACGTCGGGCGCGTGAAACGTAAGACTTATCTGGTCCTGTTATTCGTTCAGCAGCCAATCGTCCAGAGACTAAAACCATAGGGACGCCAACACCAGGCTGGGTTCCGGATCCCGTAAAGACGACGTTTTCACCAAACATGTTTCCTGGACGGAATGGACCGGTTTGCAGGAATGAGTGCGCAGCCGCAAACGGTGCGCCACGTTCCATTCCTCGATCTGACCAGTCTTGTGGCGTTGTGATGTGTTCAACCTCAATGGCGTCTCCGAAACCGGAATACCCACGAGCCTGCAGAGTTTCAATTGCATGATCACGATAAGCCGGAGCTTGTTTATTCCAATCGATGTCAGCATCAAGATTTGGAGTCGGAAACAGAACGTAGTAAACCTGCTTTCCATCTGGCGCTAGACCTGGGTCACTATAAGTTGGATTTGTAACAAGGACACTTGGATCTGACATGAGTTGCTTCTTATCAATTAACTCTTCAAAAACGCCAGCCCAACTGTGGCCAAAATGAATATTGTGATGAGCAATGTGGTCATACTTTGCAGACGACCCAGCCAATAGCAAGTAACAAGATGGCGAATACTTAAGTCGCTTTACGCTCCATGGCTCTTTACCTAACAAGTCACGGTAAGCAACAGGTAGATCTGGGTTGAGGACTACAACGTCAGCAGCAAAGAACTCACCTTTGCTTGTTTCAACTCCAACCGCACGGTTTCCATTCATTCGAACTTTAGTTACTTCAGTGTTGTACTTAAAGGTAACTCCGTGCTTTTCAGCTGCTTTTGCCATTGCGACGGGAAGGGCATGCATGCCGCCCTTCGGAGCAAAAACTCCTGCTACAGAATCCATGTAAGCGATCACTGCATAGATTGCTAATGCGTCGTACGGAGAAAGTCCTGCGTACATAGATTGAAACGAGAACACACGCTGAGTGCGGTCGTCCTTTAGGTACTGACCAACCTTTGGTGCAAGCTTTCTAAATCCGCCAAGCTTAATCAAACGAACTAGATCCATCGATAAAAGGTCTAACGGGGAATCAATGTTGCGATCAATAAAATTCTTCATTTCGTACTTATAAAGATCGGTAACAAAGTCCACATACTTTAGGTAGCCATCTGCCTCGCTGGCGCCAATAACTTTTTCAATCTCAGCTGCCATAGCAGTGGTGTCAGAGTGAACGTCCAAGACGCTGCCGTCTTGATAAAAGGCGCGATACAGGGGAGCAACTGGTTCCAAAGTTAGCCAGTCATTCATGTTCTCGCCAAGGCAATCAAAAGCATCAGCGATCAAATCCGGCATAGTTAAAACAGTTGGTCCAGTATCGAATTCAAAGCCACGGTCGCTAATTCGCCCAGCTCGGCCGCCTGGAATGCCTTCACGTTCAATAACCGTTACATTGCGGCCAGCCCCAGCTAGTCGCATCGCAGCTGACAAGCCGGCTAGTCCAGCGCCAACAATTACGACATCGTCAGTTTTGCCCGATACGGTGCGTGGTGAACCTGGAATCCATCTGGAAAAGTTACTCATTCTTATGCCGTTCGTTTAGTCGCGAGGATCGCAAGTTCAGTTAATGCAAATTTAGCTTCAGAATCATCTTCTAGCGACTCAAGGGCAGCTAAAGATTTCGCTAGATAATCTGAAATGCGATTCTCCACGAAATCCTGGGCGCCGCAGGTTACAAGAATCTCTTGAAGTTTTGAAATGGTATCGCCTGAAAGGTCTGAACTTCCTAGATTGTCAGCCAAGTATTTCTTGTCAGCTGAATTTGCATTTGAATTTGCAAATGCAATCAACATAGTTTGCTTGCCTTCACGCAGGTCATCACCTGCTGGCTTTCCAGTTACTGAGCTATCACCAAACACGCCAAGTAAGTCATCTCGCAGTTGGAAAGCTTCGCCGAGCGCTAACCCATAATCACTTAGAACCTGATTTAGTTCAGGGCGAGCTCCTGCAATTGCTGCTCCAACGTGTAAAGGTCGTTCAATTGTGTATTTCGCGCTTTTAAATCGGATAACAGTTTCGGCCCGCTCATGCGTGATTTCACCACGAACTTGTTCTAGCAAATCAAGATATTGGCCACTCATTAACTCGGTGCGCATGATGTCATAGATAGATTTAGCTCTGATTAGTTGGTCATTGCTAAGTCCACTTGTAAGCAACATTTCATCAGCCCACGACAATGCGAGGTCGCCAACCAAAATAGCCGAACCCTCACCAAAGAGCTTGGCCGAACCATTCCAGTTCTTTAAAATGTGTAGGGCTTCAAATTGCTTATGTATTGCTGGCTTACCTCTACGTGTGTCGCTGGCATCCATAACATCGTCATGTATCAAGGCACAGGCTTGCAAAAACTCGAGACTTGCGCAGGCTCTGACCACTTCGTCTGAATCTTTGCCACCGGAAGCTATGAATCCCCAGTAGGCAAAAGCTGGACGCAGGCGCTTGCCTCCCACCAGAAGTCCCTCAAGTGAATCAAGCAAAGGCAAGGTATCTGGGGAAACATCCACCATTAGAGATCTGTGTTCAGACACAAAATCATCAAGATTCGTCTGAATGCGCTCTCGAAGCCCGTTGGCGTCTAACGGATTAATTCCCACTAGTTCAGGGTATTGCTTGGGTCCAGTTATTGCACTTTAGGTGAGGTAGAACAATGGTGACATGACGTTTGAGGAGTATCTGGTTGCTTGGGCACAGCTACATGGTGCGCAGAATCCAAAGGGCCTAGTTCGGTTGTGGCTGCGAATCGCATTTGTGCTTTCAACACCTTTAACGAGATTCAACCCAAACCTGATTACGGGCGTTGGCCCCTTGCTCATGGGTGTAGCAATACTTATTGCCGCAAGTCCAAATCAAAACTATTTCCTAGCCAGTTTCATCGTGCTTGTTGTTGGTCTTGTGGACAGCTTTGATGGCATGGTCGCTGTCAGAACTGGAAGAACTAGTTCATGGGGCGCATTCTTAGACGGAATTATTGATCGATTCATTGATGTCGGAATCGGAATCTTATTGATTGTCCTAGGCGCGCCTATTGAGATGGCAGTGCTTGCAATTTCAATCGCTATTGTTCATGAATACATGCGCGCAAAGGCTAGTGGTATTGGGTTCCGCGAAGTCGGAGTTATAACTCCTGCAGAGAAGCCAACCCGCATTGCCCTAGGCGTGATGTTCCTATTTGCTTGTGGCGTGCTTCCGGAAAATGCAACGCAGCTTGCAACTATGGCAGCACTGACTTGGCTTGTTTTAGGAATCTTAAGCTTTGTGATGTTGCTAATGGTTTATCGCAAAAACATTAAGTACTAGCGCTGGTTTATGCGCGGCCAATGTGGCTTGCAACAATCTCGGCTGACATGCCCACTAATGGTAATCCGCCACCAGGATGAGATGAACCTCCAACCAGATAAAGATTTGGAATTTTAGTTACGTTTTCCGGACGTAGGAATGCCGATCGCATTCCGTTGCTTGAAGTGCCGTAAATAGAGCCACCAGGAGCCAGAGTGTTATGTTCTAAGTCGGCTGGAGTTACCGTGTCCTGCCAGAGGATGCGATCGTTAGTTTTTATGCCGCGCTGCGCAAGCGCCTTCAATACTTGTTCGGTGTAACGAGCCTTAAGTTCTGAACTCGACCAATCAACACCGTTTTCCGGATTGTGGCGAGGAGCATTAATCAACATGAACCAAGATTCATTTCCAGGTGTCGTCATTCGTGCGTCATTAGGGGAGCAAATGTAAATAGTCGGGTCGGCAACTGGGGACACTTTCTTGCCAATGCCGAAAATCGAATCAAACTCGTCTTCATAGTTTTCTGGGAAGAACACATTGTGGTGCTCAAAGTCTGGAGTCTTTCCTGACATAGCCTGCAAAATCACAAATCCTGAAAGCGAAGGCGTGGCCTTAGCAAGAGATTTTCTAGCCGTCACAGTTCGTTGTTGCGCAGCTGGACTTAGCAAGTATCGATAGACATTGGATGCATCTGCATTCGCCACAACAATGTCGGCAGCAATGAATCGTCCATCTTCGAGTGTCACACCAGAAACTCGAGGCTCGGTTGCAATGTTGGTTACGGTGCAGCCAAATTCAAACTGAACTCCGATTGCTGTTGCACGTTCGTAAAGCGCCCTGCCAAGTTCTCGGAGTCCACCGCTTACGTGATATGCGCCAAACATTTGTTCGATGTAAGGAACAGTGGCAAGCGCAGCAGGTGCTTGCCGCGGATCCGAGCCAGTGTATGTCGCATAGCGATCAACCAGAGTTATTAGGCGTGGGTCCTTTAGGTATTGAGTTGCCAATCCGCGCAAAGTTTTTGTAGGTGAAATAGTTTTGATGTCGTTCAGGCGCCATGACAAAGCCAGCAAACTCTTCATGCCATGTAGTTCAGATTCCAAGAATGGTTTTCTAGTGACTGACCACATCTGAGCTGCTCTTCGCATGAACTGTCGCCACTGTTCGGCGCTATCGCCACCTAGGCTGTCGCCAATAGCTTCCGCACATCGACCAATGCCAGCACCTGGCATCTTCAAAACGGTTCCATCTGCAAACTGGTAACGAAACGCAGTCTCTAGATCCACAATTTCGATTGAGTCTTCGAGTGCAGCACCGGTCTTTAAGAAAAGATCTCGGTACACGGCTGGAAGCGTTAACAGGCTAGGGCCGGTATCGAATTTGAAGCCGTCATGTTCTACCGAACCAAGTTTGCCGCCCCAGGTATGGTTATGTTCCAGAACTCGAACTGAGTGACCTTTACTGGCAAGTCTGGCGGCACATGCCATGCCTCCCATGCCAGCGCCGATCACAATTATGTTTGCCACAGCCCTACTTTAGGTCCCTTGATTTCCAGGTGTTAGTTCCCGCCAGATGTCGCCACCACGAGATGAGATTAAGTGCATTGAAAGTCAGGATCGATATTGGGTGAAGTAAAGAATCCGGAAGCTTCCTGCCATTTGAAGTTTGTGCTGAAACAAGGCGACCAATTGTTCCAAAAGTTAGACCAAGTGCGGCAAGCGCTGCTGCATCTACAAAGAATCCAATCAAGGGAAAAACATAAACAAACAGAAAAAAGACATTTACAAACAGGGAACCGATTGGCCCACCAAAAGCATTCCAAAGGCTTTTTGAATAGCCAGATACCAACGCTTGATTAGATTCATACATTTTGCAAGTCGCAATATTAGATCCATCAATCACGCAGCCAGTAAATCCATTTCGATAAAAGGACCTGAGTAATTCAATGTCGTCCAGTACCTTGCCCTTAATTGCTTCATGCCCGCCACTGGCTAAATATGAATCAACTCGACAAACCAAGAACTGGCCATTGGCAACAGCCAAGCTTGGACGAAGCGAATTTCTCGTGGCTCGCAGTGGCACAGTAGTAAGCCACGACCACTGAAGTAGCGGCTGCACAATGCGAGCTAACAAAGTTGGTGCAAGCTGTCGGGGATAAGGGCTTACTAAATGGAGCTGATTCGAAGTTAGTGCAGCAATAGCACTCGCTACAGCCTTAGGCTCCAGGGTCACATCACTATCAATGAATACGAAGTAGTCAGCTTCCACACTTTCGGAGAGCCGATGACAGGCCCAGTTCTTACCCAGCCAACCCTGAGGTAACTCAAGCTCGCCACTGATTACCCGTAACTTGGGATGCGCCAAAGCTGCCAACTTTTCAGCCGTGCCATCTGTTGAGGCATCATCTAGGACAACTACTTCGAATTGTTCGAGTAACTCTTGACTTAAAGCGCTCTTAACTGCATAAGTAATTGAATGCTCTTCATCTCGAGCAGGAATCAGAATTGCAACTTTCGCCTTTACTTCAGTTGCCTTTGACCGAATCAAAACGAAGTGATTGATAACAGTATTTATAGTCAGCAGAAATGAAATTGCTACTGCGACTGCAATCAACGTCGTTGCCATAATGCCCAAGACCAGGGGATTAGAACTATACCCATTCCGATAAAGCCTGAAATCGCAACAGCAGGCTGATTAAAGAATGGTGAAACCGGAACGATGTTTACTAAGAAACTGCCCAACCAAACCCAAAGCAGCAGAGCATATGGCGTTGCATTTGAAACTGCAGATGTATTTGGCTTAAGCACAAATGAGAGCAGCGTGAAGATTGTTGCTGTAGATAAAAACCATCCAAAGAAATTGGTTAGCGGAATTTCCTTTGTGGCGATTCCATCGATAAACCAAACCCAATAACCTTCATTGACCATTTGCGGATCCAAGTAAAGGTCCCATGTCGACATTAGAAGCGCGCCAGTAAGAATCGCTAGGTACCTTGACTTAAACATCTCTCGCGATATCAGCCACGATGGATACAGCATCATGAACCAGGCAAATGGAATCAGTAACGGTACGCCAAGCACAGATAACCCAAGTCGCTCTGCGTCATATTCGTAAGTACCAAAGGGGAAGCTGGTTTCAACACCGAGTACTTCAATGACAAAAGTTGTAATCAGGGCTACCGATGCGAACCGGACTAAGAATGTGCGACCGTAGGCAGCGTATGCGTGTAGCCCGGAAGCGGTAGCAAACGCTAGAACTCCAAGAATGGTCAACGCATCACGCATTCCACCTGATGCAAGAGCCCAAAGAATGTTTGCTAGCACCGTAACGCTCGCTGCAACGACTGCGCCCAGCAAAAGTCGATTTGATGGCAACCGAAACTTCGCCATATAGATACTCACTTGGATACCTTAGATAAATCCAGACCCGCAAAAGTACCTGACAATTTCGTCACCTTGAATCTGGCAAACAGCTCTTCGGAATACCAGCCAGTCTCGTGAGTACGAGCGATTACCGCAGCATGGGGTTTTTGTTTACTCGAGAAGGCAGTGATGCTTTCGCTTGATTCCCAAATGCTAAAGGTTCCTTGCAGTCCAATGGGCGCTTCGCCAATACCTAGGCTGGTAATCAATCCAGCTGTGGCATTTAAGTCCTTTGAAACCGGCGGCACGCTACGCCAGAATTCTCGCCACCATCTGGGCTTGATAGATGCGCGAGTTAATGCAGCGGTAACGCCATCCCACTTTTCGGGTACTGGATTTCCAAACGGAGTCTTCTTTGCCCAAGTTCCTTTAGCTGAAAGTGGTTCAAGTTCGATGTTTGCTTCGGCCAATGCAATTCGTTGCCACTGCTTTGCAGGCTTGCTTTCTAGATATGCAGTTCTTTGTTCTAGGGTTTCCCAAACCGATAAAACACACCAGTGGTTTAGATCAGCATCACGAACCGTAAAAGTTCGACCTGAGCCAGTTCCCATCAATTTAAAGAAGGTCAAACCGGGCAACTTGCACATCGAAATCCGTTGCCGCGCCATCAAAGTGAAGGCAATCAGAATATGACGGGATTTAACTTGCGTGATATCTAGGCGAACAAACACACTTATGACTTTAGTCCGCTGCTACCGCAAGTGCGGTCCCAGCAGTAATCTTCAGCAAAGATTCAAAATCAAGGCTGCAAACTACGTGAGTATGTCCACAGGCACCCCAAACGACTTCGTATTCACTGAGCACAGTGTCGACAATTGTTTGCGGCTGGAAAACTTTGCCATCATGTAGCCAGCCAATTGGCGAAACGCCGCCGATCGCAAAGCCACTCCATAACCGAACGAAATCGGCATCAGCCCTACCCAGCCTGGAAACCCCCAGAGCAGTTGCCACCATTGCGGTATCGATTCGATGTCGACCAGATGTAACAACTAGGAGAGGACGCTCACCTTGCTCGGTTTCGATTTTGAAAACGATTGACGACGCGATCTGCCCAACTTCAACCTCAAGGACATTGGCTGCATCAACAGCCGTCCGAGCTGTATCCGCTAGGTGCCGAATCTCGGTTGTAACGCCGTGACGCTCAAGCTCCGTACGAACTCGCTTTACTGAGGCATGCTCAGTTTGCGCTGTCATGTTAACTAAGCAGTTGCTTCTTTGAATTGCTGCTCAATAATTGTGAGGGCATCTTCAAGTAAATGCTCAGACATAACCATCGGTGGCAGGAAGCGAAGGACATTTCCGTAAGTACCAGCAGTTAGAACTAGCACACCATTTGCATAGCAAGCCTGGGCTACTTTGTTTGTCATTTCAGCATCAGGCTCCATCGAACCCTTCTTAACAATCTCCACAGCAACCATTGCCCCGCGACCGCGAACATCGCAGATGACTCCGGTTTCGTCAGCAATCTTTTGCAATCTTGGCTTCATTATTTCTTCGATGCGACGAGCTTTGGCATTTAGATCTTCACGTTCCATGACAGCGATGGAGCCAAGAGCAGCAGCACACGCAATTGGGCTACCTGCATACGTTCCACCAAGGCCACCTGCAGCCACTGAGTCCATGATTTCTGCGCGGCCGGTAACTGCGGAAAGTGGAAGACCACCAGCAATACCTTTGGCAGTGATAATCATGTCGGGAACGATGCCTTCATGTTCAGAAGCAAACCATTGTCCAGTTCGGCAGAAGCCAGTCTGAACTTCGTCCGCTACAAATACGATCCCATTTTCCTTTGAGAACTTAACAAGTTCAGGTAGGAAACCAACCGCGGGAACAACAAAGCCACCTTCACCTTGGATTGGTTCAATCACAATCGCAGCAATGTTGTCTGCGCCGAGTTCCTTGTTCATCTTGCTGATTGCGTGAGCAGCAGCTTCTGCGCCTGTTAGGCCATCGTGTGACGGGTTAGACATAGGCATGCGGTAAATTTCTGGAGCAAATGGACCAAAGCCTTGCTTGTACGGAATGTTCTTTGCGGTCATTCCCATTGTTAGGTTGGTACGACCGTGGTAACCATGTTCAAAAACCACAACCATCTGTCGTTTTGTGTGTGAGCGAGCAATTTTGACGGCGTTTTCTACTGCTTCCGCACCTGAATTGAAGAGCGCAGAGCGCTTTTCGTGATCTCCAGGAGTTAAGCGATTTAGAGCTTCACAAACTTCTACATAACCTTCATAAGGTGTAACAGTGAAGCAAGTATGCGTGAATCTAGCGACTTGCTCTTGAACCCGAGTCACAACTTCTTCGGAAGCGTTACCAACACCTGTAACTGCTATGCCTGAACCCATGTCAATCAAGGAGTTGCCGTCTATGTCAACGACAATGCCGCCTGCGGCACGTTCGATGTAGATAGGGAGCGCCGCTCCCACGCCGCCACTGACCGCACTAGTGCGACGGGCTTGCATGGCCAAAGATTTTGGACCGGGGATAGCGGTTACCAGGTTTCGCTCTTGGGCGATGCCATTTACAGGGGCTGAGATATTTGTAGCAGTCATGGAAACAATGTTAGACCTGAGGCAGATTCTGACAAGTTGACCCTAGGAAATTGAAAAATTGCCTAACCCGCAGTTAGTAGCAAGGCAGATATAGGCGTAACGTATGAGGATATGAGCGCTATTTACCCATTTTGGATTGCCGGAAAGCCTGCCACCAGCGATGTGGTCGCAGACGTAATTCACCCAGGCGATGGAAAACTTGTTGGACAGTACTACGTACCCAATGCGGCCCAGGTTGAAGAAGCCGTCGCGGCTGCCTGGGAATCGCGCCACGCGGCACGTCGTACTACAGCTGCGCAGCGCGCTGATGCCCTTATGCACATCTCAAAGCGCCTGACTGAGCGCGCAGAAGAGATCGCGCAATTGATTTTGGATGAAAACGGCAAGCCACTTTTATGGGCACGCGCCGAGTCGGCTCGCGCTGGAATGACTTTCCGTTGGGCAGCCGAAGAAGTACGCAGATTCTCTGGCGAACTTCAAAGACTTGATACCGAAGCAGCCACCGCAGGACGAATGGCAATTATTCGTCGATTCCCACACGGTCCAGTGCTTGGCATTTCACCATTTAACTTCCCAATGAATTTAGTAGCGCACAAAGTTGCGCCAGCAATTGCAGTGGGCGCACCAATTATTGTGAAGCCAGCTCCGAGCACACCTTTGAGCGCATTAGTACTAGGCGAGAT
>JBIIAS010000111.1:0-4219 GCA_044239795.1 Candidatus Nanopelagicales bacterium
GCGGCAAGCGCAATGGCTCTTACTATGAACCGACAGTGTTAGCTGATGTTGCAGTTGACGCCAAGGTTTCTTGCAACGAAGTATTTGGGCCAGTCATGCTTGTTAATTCAATTTCTTCAACGCAAGAAGGCTTTGACATAGTTAACGACTCACCATTTGGTTTGCAGGCAGGCGTATTCACGCACGACGTGCAAACTGCATTCCTTGCGCATTCGGAGCTTGAAGTTGGCGGCGTGATCATTGGTGACGTGCCAACTTTCCGTTCGGATCAAATGCCATACGGTGGCGTAAAAGCATCTGGCGTTGGCAAAGAAGGATTACTACATGCAATGCGCGATCTAACTCATGAGCGCATTCTGGTACTTAGTGACCTAGCGCTTTAGTTGATGCTAAGAATTTCATGCGTTCGGTAATTGTTCTGGGATCCACCGGAAGCATTGGAACTCAAACTTTAGAAGTAATCAGAGCAAGCGATTCTGAATTCAAAGTTGTCGGAATTTCTGGCGGTGGCAACAATCCAAGTTTGCTCGCTGAGCAAGCTCTCGAGTTTCAAGTTGAATATGTCGCAATCGCAAATGCCACTGCAGCGCAAGATGTGCAGCTAGCCATTTACGCGCAAGCTAAGAAAGCTGGATACTCCGAAGGTAACTTCACGCTTCCAAAAATGCTCGTTGGACCGCAGGCAGCAACTGAACTTGCGGGAGTATCGGCTGACGTTGTGGTTAATGGAATTACTGGCGCGGTTGGATTACTGCCAACGGTTGCGGCTTTGACTTCTGGGTCAGTATTGGCACTAGCAAACAAAGAGTCACTAGTAATTGGCGGAACGGCAGTTACCAAACTTGCAAAGCCAGGGCAGATTGTTCCAGTCGATAGTGAGCATTCGGCAATCGCACAATGTTTGCGCTCAGGTGAGGCAAGTGAAGTTAAGCGCCTAGTTCTTACTGCAAGTGGCGGACCGTTTCGTTCGATGTCGCGTGGGCAACTTGCAGAAGTGACACCAGAACAAGCTTTGAATCATCCCACTTGGTCGATGGGACCTGTCGTAACCATTAACTCTGCCACCATGATGAATAAAGGCCTTGAAGTCATCGAAGCGCACTTATTGTTCGACATCGATCTTGCAAACATAGATGTCGTGGTTCATCCACAGTCAGTCGTTCACTCCATGGTCGAATTTATCGATGGATCAACGATCGCTCAGGCCAGTCCACCAGACATGCGACTTCCCATTGCACTTGGTTTGGTTTGGCCAGATCGGATTACTGGATTAGCAAGCGGTTGTGATTGGACTCAGGCAACGAGCTGGACTTTCGAACCACTAGATGCTGAAGTTTTCGGCGCAGTTGAACTTGCGAAGTTAGCTGGTACTCGAGCTGGAACTGCACCCGCGGTACTAAACGGCGCGAACGAAGTTGCAGTCGCTGCATTCCTGGCTGGGGAACTTTCCTTCCTTGGAATAGTTGATTTTGTTTCAGAGGTTTTGCAGATTCATTTGGATACCAATTTTGTGTCAGACCAAGACCTGACAATAGAAGAAGTTTTAAATGCAGCAGATTGGGCACAAACATATGGTCGCGAATTACTTGATTCCAAGAAATAGGACAACCAAATGCTGACCCTGATCGGAATCCTAATCTTTGCAATTGGATTGCTTTTATCGATTGCGCTGCACGAACTTGGTCATATGGCGCCAGCAAAAAGGTTTGGGGTAAAAGTTCCGCAATACATGGTGGGCTTTGGACCAACTCTTTGGTCGAAAGTAAAAGGCGAAACTGAATATGGATTAAAGGGCATTCCATTGGGTGGTTACATCCGAATGATTGGAATGTTCCCACCAAACCCTAAAGGTGTGCAGGATCCAGAAAAGCTCGGCCGCATGGGACAGATGATTGAGTCGGCCCGAGAAGAAGTCCTTGCTGAGATTTCTCCCGAAGACGAACCCCGCACTTTTTACCGCTTAAGCGTTCCTAAAAAGTTAACGGTTATGTTTGGCGGACCGTTTATGAATTTGGTAATTGCCACAATCCTCTTCACGATCTCATTGAGCGTGATTGGTCGACCTGTTGTTTCAACAACAGTTAGCGATGTAGTTGCTTGCGTACCAACTAGTGCGAACCCAAATGGAATTGCATCAACTAGCGGTACTTGTGAAGGCGGCACTAGTACTCCCGCTTCTGAAATCGGACTTGCGCCAGGTGACAAACTACTCACCGTTAATGGAGTTGAGATATCAGCTTGGGAAGATTTGGGAATTGCACTTAGCGATCAAGCCGGAAATGTTGTTGATGTAACTTACTTAACTTCATCTGGCGAAACGATAACTAAGAATGTACAGGTGGCTGCGCTTGAGTCACCAGTGTTCGGCGATAACGGTGATGCAACCGGCGAATTTACAATTCGTGGATTCTTGGGAGTTACGCCAAGTTTTGAACTAGAGCAATCACCAGTTTCCGAAGTCCCAGGATTTATGGCAACTGTTACCTCATCTAGCATCGCTGCGTTAATGGAATTCCCAGCCAGAGTGTTTGGATTAGCTGGTGATTTATTCACCGAAGCGCCTAGAGATCCAGAAGGCCCAGTAAGTGTTGTTGGCATCGGACGAATTAGCGGCCAGATAGCTAGCAGTGAAGAAGTTCCAACTATCTATAAGGCCGGAGACTTAATCACGTTACTGGCATCGGTAAACCTGTTTTTGTTCGTATTTAATATGGTGCCAATTCTGCCGTTAGACGGTGGTCACATTGCTGGCGCTCTATATGAAGGGGCTCGCAGGCAAATTGCGCGATTGCGTCGAAAGCCGTTGCCTGGCCCAGTCGATACCGCCAAAATGCTGCCGGTCGCTTACGCAATGTCGTTAGTTTTGCTGGCAATGTCGGCAATCGTTATCTTGGCAGACATCATTAAGCCAATTGTTTTCTAGTTGCTAGAAGCCAGGGTCACCCTGGTAAGGCAAATGTCCTGAAAGTGGCGGATAATAGAAGACATGACGATCAATCTTGGCCTTCCGGCACTACCGCCTCCAGTGTTATCTCCACGTCGAAAGAGCCGTCAGATCACACTTCGTCACAGCACACACCCGATTCTGGTTGGTGGCGATGCTCCAATCAGCATCCAGTCAATGGCAACAACTCTGACTGCTGATGTAAACAGCACACTTCAGCAAATTGCAGAACTTACCGCATCTGGTTGCCAAATTGTTCGCGTCGCTGTGCCAAGTCAAGATGATGCTGACGCATTGCCACAGATCGCTAAGAAGTCGAGCATCCCAGTAATTGCGGATATTCACTTCCAACCAAAATATGTTTTTGCTGCAATTGATGCAGGTGTTGCTGGCGTTCGTGTAAACCCGGGAAACATCAAGCAGTTTGATGACAAGGTTAAAGAAATTGCTAAAGCTGCAGGTGATGCAGGTATTCCAATTCGAATTGGTGTTAATGCTGGTTCACTTGATAAGCGATTACTCGAGAAGTACGGCAAGGCAACCCCGGAAGCTTTAGTTGAGTCAGCTCTCTGGGAAGCATCACTCTTCGAAGAACACGGTTTTGGTGACATAAAGATTTCGGTTAAGCATCACGATCCAGTTGTCATGGTTCAGGCATATCGTTTGTTGGCTGCGCAATCTGACTACCCACTACACCTTGGCGTAACAGAAGCTGGTCCGTTGTTCCAAGGAACCATCAAGTCCGCTGTGGCGTTTGGTTCCTTGCTAGCTGACGGAATCGGTGACACTATTCGGGTTTCGCTTTCAGCGCCGCCTGTTGAAGAAGTAAAAGTTGCAAACCAAATTCTTGAATCACTAAACCTCAAGCAACGTGGGCTTGAGATTGTAAGTTGCCCTTCATGTGGGCGCGCTCAAGTTGATGTTTACACACTTGCCGAACAAGTAACAGCTGGACTCGAAGGACTAGAAGTTCCATTGCGAGTTGCGGTTATGGGTTGCGTTGTAAACGGTCCTGGTGAAGCACGTGAAGCAGACCTTGGAGTTGCTAGTGGAAATGGCAAGGGACAGATTTTTGTTAAGGGCGAAGTAATCAAGACAGTTCCTGAGGCTCAAATTGTTGAAACTTTGATTGAAGAAGCAATGAAGCTTGCCGAGAGTATGGATTCTGAAGGCGCACCAATCGTTTCCGTTAACTAATTCAGAACTGTTATGGCACACGAAATTCGTGCACTTGATGCACAGTCAATCGAATTAGTAAGAAATCTGATCGAACAA
>JBIIAS010000177.1:0-6093 GCA_044239795.1 Candidatus Nanopelagicales bacterium
AGTGACACTCCATAAGGAAGTAGGGATGAGGCGATTGGCCATCGGACATCCACGAATTTCTAGGTTCGTGAACATTCGACGAAGTGCACATCGAACTCGGTATTAACTTCCTAAAGATACGGGTAATAACTGGTTTCGGTCAAACTCAAAATTTGAATCGGTCACCTGTGGAAAACAACTTGTCAGGCGGTATCCACAGGCCGTAGTCTGCTTACTCCGAGCCTGTGGAAATCAATTATTCCCCAACTGCAAACTTGGACTCAAGGAGCGAAATGGAAGATCTGGACCTTAATGAGGTTTGGGCAAGGACTTTAGAGTCTTTGTCATCCGGAGCACTTACTCCTCAGCAGCGAGCTTTCGTGACTCTTACCCGTCCACTTGGAATTGTTGGCGACACCGCACTGGTTGCTGCCCCGAATGAATTTACTAAAGATGTTTTGGAGAGCCGACTAAGTCCGATTGTGTGTGACGCGCTTTCGGCAACTTTAGGTCGTGAAATGCGACTAGCGGTCACTGTTGATGAATCGATTGCGCCAGATCTTGACGATGAAGCAACTGATGAACTAGCTGACTCTACTTACGCAGACATCGAGTCAATTGGTCTGCAGTCTGATCCAAATCCGGCATTGCCACCTCAGGCTAGTCGTGGTCCAGCGCCAGCTCCGAGAACTTCCGAAGAAGGAAGTCGGCTAAATCCAAAATATACTTTCGACACATTTGTGCCGGGTTCTTCAAATCGTTTCGCGCACGCGGCAGCTCGCGCTGTAGCCGAACAGCCAGCTAAGGCGTACAACCCACTTTTCGTTTATGGAGAATCTGGACTTGGTAAGACTCACTTACTTCACGCAATTGGTCATTACACACGAACTCTTTATGCAGGTTCAAAAGTTAGATATGTAAGCTCGGAAGAATTTACTAACGAATTTATTAACTCAATCCGTGATGACAAAGCAAAGGAATTCCAGCGCCGTTACAGGGATATTGACGTTTTGTTGGTTGATGATATTCAGTTCCTTTCGGGCAAAGTTCAAACTCAGGAAGAGTTCTTCCACACGTTTAACACTTTGCATAACGCCAACAAACAAATTGTTGTCACATCAGATTTGCCACCAAAACAGCTTCAAGGTTTCGAAGACCGAATGAGTTCGCGTTTCGAGTGGGGTTTGATTACAGATGTTCAGCCACCCGATCTCGAAACTCGTATTGCGATTTTGCGAAAGAAGAGCGCGCAAGAAAGATTGAGTGCGCCGCCAGAAGTTTTGGAATTTATTGCATCAAAAATGTCAACCAATATTCGTGAACTTGAAGGTGCGCTAATTCGAGTAACAGCGTTTGCGAGTTTGAACCGAGCTCCAGTTGATTTGGACTTGGCTGAAGTTGTTCTTAAAGATTTGGTTTCTGATGCAGCTGGCCCAGAAATTAGCGCGAGTTTGATTATGGCTCAGACTGCTAGTTACTTCGGTGTCACACTTGATGATTTAACTGGAGCTAGCCGTTCTCGAGTTTTGGTGACGGCGCGTCAGATCGCAATGTATTTGTGCCGTGAACTTACCGATTTGTCGCTGCCTAAAATTGGGCAACAGTTTGGTGGTCGAGACCACACCACAGTTATGCACGCGGATCGCAAGGTGCGCCAGTTAATTGCCGAGCGCCGAAGTTTGTATAACCAGGTAAGCGACCTAACAGCACGAATAAAGGCCCAAGCAAGAGGTTTGTAACTCTAGTAACATCTGTCACTTCTATACACAGTGTGGATAACTATGGGGATATCTTTCTTAGTTTTTGTAGGGTTTTGAGTGGTTTGTGGATTATTTAGGTTAAAAACCTGATTTATTCTTTTAAACCTGTGGATAAGTGTGGATAAGTCTTAGGTTTGAAAACAAGTGTTGAAAAGCTTTAAAGTTATCCACAGGAAACTATTTGTAGTTCCTTTATTTTAGTGGGATATGTGGGTTATCCACAGAATCCACAGAGCCTACTACTACTACGAAAGATATATTTCAAACCTTTGGTTTCACCAACTCTGTTGTTAACTCTACAAACAGCCCGGTGAGCTAGATAAACCTTGCAAAAACTAAGGTTTATCTAAAGTTACGGTTTTGGGAAAGTTACCAGAAACCATCGCTTTAGTTAATGAAATAACTGTGGCTGAATTAGTCAGTCAGACATGGCACGATAAAGACTCAAGATATCGAGACACCAGAGGGTGAGTTGTAAGTGAAGTTTCAAGTAGACCGCGACGTAATGGCCGACGCAGTGCTGTGGGCCTCTCGCACCCTGCCAACTAAATCAACCCAACCACTTTTAACCGGAATGCACTTAGTTGCGGAAAAGTCAGGGCTAGTGCTTTCTGGAAGTGACGCTGACGTTAGCGCTCGAGCAAATTTAGCAGCGGACGTAATCGAAACCGGAACTGTTTTGATCCCAGGTCGACTCCTAGCCGACATCACTCGATCTCTCCCATCAGCCGTAATTGATTTTTCTATTGAAGGCAACCGCGCAAAAATTTCTTGTGGCCGCTCTTCATTCACTATCCCAACAATGCCTGTGGCTGAATACCCACCGCTTCCAACAATGCCAGGTGTCAGCGGAACTGTAACTGGAACAGATTTCGCAACCGCAATTTCCCAGGTTGCAATCGCCGCTTCGCGCGACGAAACCCTTCCAGCTTTTACCGGTGTAAAAATAGATGTTGAAGGCGCGGTGATCACCCTAGCTGCAACCGATAGATACCGTTTAGCTGTGCGTGAACTTAATTGGTCGCCAACCTCAACATCACTTAACACACATGCACTAGTGCCTGCAAAGTTTTTGTCTGAGTCATCCAAATCACTTTCACACAGCGAAGCAATCTCACTTGCATTTGCAACAGCTAACGAAGGCTTGATTGGAATTGAGGGATCAGGTCGACAAACAACAAGCCGACTACTTGCTGCTGATTTTCCAAAATACAAAACACTACTTCCAACCGAGTCAACAACCGTGGCGCAAATAAGCACCAGCGCATTGGTCGAGTCAGTTAAACGTGTTTCGTTAGTACTAGAACGCGAGGCACCGATTCGCGTTCATTTCGCGAACGGCGAAGCCGTAATAACTGGCGGCGGCGGCAGTGGCGAACTTGCCGAGGCAAAAGAATTTATTGAGTGCACACTAACCGGTGAAGAGTTAACAATTGCCTTCAATCACCAATTCTTACTTGATGGTCTAAGCGCAATCGATTCATCTGTTGCTGTTGTTTCTATGACAACACCAATCAGACCAGCTGTGATTTCTGGCGCAACAGACTTCGGTGCCCAGCCGGACGACAGCTTTAAATATTTATTGATGCCAATTCGGCAACAGTAATTAGAGCAAATGTTTATCGGCAACACTAAGTAATGCAGATATCGAAACTTTCGCTACGTGATTTTCGTAACCACGAAAACCTTGACTTAACTTTTCCGTCCGGAGCAACAACAATTGTTGGCCGCAACGGCAGAGGAAAAACAAATATTGTTGAGGCGGTTCACTACTTAGCAACCTTTGGTAGCCATAGAGTTTCCCAAGACGCACCACTAATTCGAAATGGCCAAACTTCAGCTTCTGTCTTAGCGCAAGTTGAAAAACATAATCGCCAAGCAAAAGTAGAACTAACAATTAACTTTCCAGGAACCAACAAAGTTTCGCTCAACGGAAACCCGCTAGCTAAATCACGCGATATTTTAGGTTTAGTAACCACAGTGATTTTTTCTCCAGAAGATTTAGATCTTGTTAAGGGTGACCCGTCAGCTCGGCGCAGATTTATTGACGAGTTAAGCACTTTATTAACGCCAAAGTTTTCTAACACTCGAAGTGATTTTGAACGAACTTTAAAACAACGAAACACGCTTTTAAAATCCTTGGGTCGGCGCACCCCATCAACTCAAGCTCGCGCAACTTTAGATGCCTGGGATGAACAACTAATTCAAACTGGCGCCGAAATTATTTCTACTCGATTAGAAAACATAAAACGTATCGAGCCGCACTTGACTGAATTCGGAACCGCAATAAGCGGGGACACCGAACCACTTCACTTGAGTTACGCAAACACTTGGCTGCGCCCTGAAGTAAGCGATAAATCCGAAATCGCGGAACTTTTCAAAACCGAATTAGAAAATCGCAACAAAAACGAGGTTGATCGCGGCGTAACTTTAGTTGGCCCACACCGCGATGATTTGAACATCCAACTAAGCGGACTGCCGGCAAAAGGATATGCTTCCCATGGACAATCTTGGTCCATAGCGATTGCGCTTCGCCTAGCAGCTTTTAAAACATTGCGTGAACATGACGACGACCCAATTTTGATTTTGGATGATGTGTTTGCCGAGCTAGATGAAAGACGCCGGACCCGATTAATCTCAATAATTACCGACGTTGAACAAACCTTGATAACTGCTGCGGTGTTAGAAGATATTCCAAAGGGATTGCCGAGCAGCCAACTTCTATTAGAAGATAACTAACACCGTGTTAGATAAACCTCAACAAGAATTTTTGAGATCCTTGCTAAGTAGAGCCAGGGTCCGCACTACAACTGTGCCAAATCGCAAAACTCGAAACACAAATTTTTATGACGAACAAAGAAGTGGTGCAGGTCCAGATGAGCGCGATCCGGCTACGTTATCCGGGTTAATTGATCGCTTAATCATCAGCAAGGGCTGGGATTTACAAGTTGCAACCGGGCGACTGCACGGCCAGTGGGGTTTGATTGTTGGCCACGACGTTGCGAGCCACGTAAAAATCGAATCATTTAATTTGGACCCAAGTGGGCAATCCGGCACCTTGGTGCTTCGGGCAGAATCCAGCGCTTGGGCCACCCAAATTCGCTTGCTTTTACCAACAATTTCCCAGCGGCTTGGCGAAGAGATCGGACAAGGCCGAATCAGCGAAATTAAGGTCCTTGGCCCTACCGCTCCATCCTGGAAACATGGGCAAAGAAGCGTCCCTGGAAGGGGTCCAAGGGATACCTACGGGTGATACCCCGACTCCCTAAAAATTCAATAAACAGATAGGATTAGTGGTACTAGAGCGCCTGGAAAACTCCCGATTTAGGGTCTGACATTCAGGAGCCAACAACGTACGACGGAAAGGCCCAAAAGTGACGTATGACGGCAGTGCCATTCAGGTCCTAGAGGGACTTGATGCAGTTAGAAAACGCCCAGGTATGTACATCGGTTCAACCGGTGAAAGAGGCCTGCACCACCTGGTCTACGAAGTCGTAGATAACTCCGTTGATGAAGCTTTAGCAGGGCATTGCACCCATATTGACGTAACAATTTTGGAAGATGGCGGCGTTCGCGTCGTAGATAACGGCCGCGGTATCCCAGTAGACATCGTGCCTTCCGAAGGTAAACCAGCCGTTGAAGTAGTTCTAACCGTTTTGCACGCAGGCGGAAAATTTGGCGGCGGCGGATATGCAGTTTCCGGCGGTCTACACGGCGTTGGCGTCTCAGTTGTTAATGCACTTTCAAAAAATGTAGACGTTGAAGTTCGTCGTGAAGGATTCATTCACACTCAGTCTTACAAGTACGGCGTTCCAGTAGCTCCACTTAAAAAGGGTGGCAAAACTGACGTCACCGGAACCACAGTTACGTTTTGGGCAGACGGAGATATTTTCGAAACCACTATTTATGATTTCGAAACTCTTTCCCGTCGTTTCCAAGAAATGGCATTTCTAAATCGCGGCTTAACACTTTCACTTACTGATGAGCGAGCTTCTACCGGTCTAGTCATCGACGAAGAAACGGGCGAACCAAAAGTTGATGGCCCGCGCAGTGTTACCTACATGTATGAAGGTGGCATTAGAGACTTCGTTCAACACCTAAATGTGCGCAAGTCACCAATTCACAATGACATAGTTGAGTTTTTCTCCGAAGACGAAAAGCGCGGATTGAGTCTTGAAGTTGCTATGCAATGGAATAGCAGCTACACCGAATCGGTTTATTCCTTTGCAAACACAATTAACACAATTGAAGGTGGAACCCACGAAGAAGGTTTTCGCACTGCGTTGACTTCACTGGTAAATAAATTCGCGCGCGAGTGGAGCATCCTAAAAGAAAAAGACACAAATCTTTCTGG
>JBIIAS010000079.1:0-5656 GCA_044239795.1 Candidatus Nanopelagicales bacterium
GAGTTAGGAAGGTTACGAAGCCTGAGCCATAGTAAGTCTCAGCTGGATCAGTGAAGTAGTTTCCATACTTAACTGTGTCGGCTTGAGCTAACTTGATGGCATCGATGTTGGTGTCACCACTCATGTAAGGTGCGCCATAGGCTGCTGCAGCATCAAGTGCTGGTGGCGGAATAATGACGAACGCGGACTGAATTGCAGAAACCTTTTCAGCAGCTAACTTCTGGAAAGCGGCTGTAATGCCTTCTGGAGTAAGAATGTCGATGTCAGTAACACTTAACTCAAGTGGACGACCATTAACACCACCAGCATTATTGATTTCTTCGATTGCAAGATCTGTTCCGTTCCAGCAATCTTTATGGTCCGCAATACCTGCCGGACCGGACTGTGCAAATGGTGCACCGATAACAATCGGTTCACCTGTTGGTGCAGCGGCTGTTGCAGCACCGGTTGCTGAGGCATCCCCAGAACCACTACTACAAGCAGCAAGTAATGCTGCGGCGGCTGCCAGACTGGCAACCCTTATTGATGTCTTGGATCGAATCACTTTCGTCCTCCACGCATGACAGGGAGCGCGGGACCGCGCTCGATTGGGTTAATAATGCTCCTGCTCAGTGCCACTCTGTTATCCGTCAAATGGCGGATTTACAAAACCCAAAAAGCCCTAGCCCCAAAAAAGCCCATAATTCAGGGGTTTATCCAAGAAGGTCTTTGGCAACGATTTGATTACGGATAATTATTAGGTTCCGAATAACCCCTACAAGAACCCTTTAGATCTGCCACTATTTCGGTATGTCTAGCCCTTCGCTAACTCAGGCCATCGATGTAGTTGGCCGTGTCGCAGCAGTTGCATCTGAACAGGCGCCGCAAGCTGCACGGGCAAGCGCAGTTTTTGAAGAACTTCGAAGGTTAATTCCATTTGATGCGGCAGAAATAAATACTTTGCATCCAATTACAGGAGAAGTGACTCCGTTGGCAAGTGTTGGGTATGACTCTAATGTTTTAGATCACCTTCATAGCCAGAGATTTACTGAATTGATGCAGGCTCTTGCTCTTCCAACTACCGGTCGCCCAGTTCGAATGAAGGATTTACCAGGTGACCCATTTGATAACTGGGCCGTAGGAGATGTTTTAGTTCCTGCCGGATACAGCGAAGGATTAACCATGTGTCTTCGCACAACAGACGGGCGAGTTACTGGAGTAATCAATCTCTCGACAACGTCTCCCGAGCACCCTTCAGATATTGCAAGAGATGCAATCAGCAGTCTTTGCAGCGTGTTGGCAAACATGGCAGATCAAACTCAATCAGGAAAATTTCTATCAATGTTGATCGGTTCCGGACAGACGGCTGTTGGCATCAGCCCTGATGGAAATCCGATTTCGATTCCTGGATTAAACGATCATGACTTGTTTAAACCAGGTAGTGAATTGATTTCATACGCACATCAAAATGCCAGCATGAATTCTTGGAGCTCATTTATTTGGCCGCAAAATCTAAATGATGACATGTTTAGAATTCGAGTCATGCCATGTCGTGGTGAAAATCAGCCAATGTCAGCCGTGATTTCACTTGATGTTGCAGATGTTGGGCCGCTAACTCATCGTGAACTTGAAGTACTAACGCTGGCGGCAAATGGACTATCCAACTTAGAGATTGGTGCAGCCCTACAGATCAGTTCCCGTACCGTCGGGTCTCACATTGAACACATTCTCGATAAGTTAGGTGCGCCAAATCGTGCTGCAGCTGCAGCTAGAGCAATCACCGAAGGCCTGATTCTCGGCCAAGTAAAACGTTTCGATTAAACAGTTCTTTACAAGAACTTAACTGTCGAATCCCATGCCAAACCGATCTAGTGTACGCAGCCAGATATTTCGTTTGCCTTGATTGCGATCGGCCTTATCAAGTGACCAGCGGGTGAAGTTAATTCCAGCTGACTTGAATGGCTCAGGTGGGAAAGGGATTGGCAAAGTATTCACCATCTCGAGGTTTCGACGATCTGTATCGCGATCTAACAACTTATCGATTGAGACTTGGGCGCCAAACCGCGATGCACCAACACCAAGTCCGGTGTAGCCAGCAACGTAAACAACTTTTTCATCCATCGCAGTTCCCCAGAAAGCGCTAAAGCGAGTGCAAGTATCGATCGCACCACTCCAGGCATACTCAAAACGCAAACCTTCAAGCTGCGGGAAAGTTGAGAAGAAGTGATCGGCTAACTTTGGCCAAGACTTTGTTGAGTGTTCATGTTGCACGCCAAAGCCACTGCGGAAATGATAAGTCGCGTCGTATCCACCCCAAAGAATTCGACCATCTGCAGTTGGGCGGTAGTAATGGAATTGATTGCCGGTATCGCTGACGCCTTCATTGCCTGCCCAACCAATCTCACGACGCTGTTGTTCGCTTAGTGGTTCGGTAACGAGAACTGAATCGTAAACCGGAACGATCAAATATTTAAGACGACGAAGTAGCGGCGGAAAAGCGTTTGTTGCAAGCAAGACCTTTGGCGCGGTAACGCTTCCAAATTCCGTCTTGGCAGTTACTCGATCGCCACGATCGTCCAAGTCAACTACTTTGCTGTGTTCATAGATTCGAACTCCGAGTGAAAGTGCCACATCGCGAAGCCCCCAAGCCAAGCGAGCCGGATCACAAATCGCCACGCTGTCAGGATCAAACAATGCGCCAAGGTAAGTCGGTGAATTCAAGCGACGACGAGTTTCAGCTTGATCTAACCAAACCAGTTCTTCGCCATATGGTTTTGCCACATCAACAAACTCTTGGAGTTCATTAACTTGGTACTCCTCGGTGGCAACATCCATTTCGCCAACGCGCATCCAGTCACAATCAATCTTGCGATCGATTACGAAATGTTCCATTTCATTTAAGTTTTGTTGGCCAAGTTGTGACAATTTGGCAATGTCGTTTGGCCAGCGATCTAAGCCGTTGGCAAAGCCGTGAGTTAAGGAGGCAGCTACGAAGCCACCATTTTGACCGGATGCGCCTCGTGCAACTGCGTTGCCTTCAACCAATACAACATCAAGGTTTGGGTTGTGTTCCTTGGCTTCGATGGCAGCCCATAAACCAGTGAATCCACCGCCAACAATTAATAGGTCAGCAGTTAAGTTGCCAACAACGCGAGAAGCATCGTGTTCTGGCTCAACTTCGTCGTCAAGCCAATAAGAGCCTTCCCAAACGTCAGCAAGAGATGGCAAAACGTGCGGTGAAGGTGTGTGTGAAAAAACCATTGCAAAAGTCCAAACGATTGGGTGAGCGAGGGCTCACTGGTGATCAGATGTGTCTGGCAAAACTCGCCAGCATTGTTTTCTGTCGGTATTCGCATTTTTGCGAATCCGGATCCCACCAGTCCCTTTCTATATGCGCTCTAGGCCTTAAGTTCCTAGTGCCAATCGGCCACCTCTACAGGTGATCCCCTTGCCCTTTCATTGTAAGCAGGAAATTGAAATGAATCAGGTATTGGGCCATAAAAAATGGGCACCCCGTAACGAGGTGCCCATTTTTTGTAAGTGATTAGCCGTTGATGCGGATTAGCTTCTTGTTTAGGAATTCTTCGATACCTAATGGGCCAAGTTCGCGGCCAAAACCAGAACGCTTAGTGCCACCAAATGGAAGCTCGGGTGCATCCATACCAACACCATTGACATAAACCATTCCGGTATCCAATGCATCAGCTACACGAAGGGCTTGCTTGTCATCTGTTGTGAATAGGTATGAGCCCAAACCGAACTGGGAATCATTGGCGATACGAACTGCATCGTCTTCATCCTTAGCGCGATGAATCTGGGCAACTGGGCCAAATAGTTCTTCCCGGAAGATTTCGTTATCCGTCGATACGTTAGTTAGAACTCCTGCTGGGAAGAAAGCGCCGTTACGCTCGCCAGCACTAGCCAACTTTGCACCCTGCTTTACTGCGCGATTAACCTGCTCTTCAAGAATTTCAGCAGCTCGAACTGAGCTAAGTGGGCTAGAGATTTCAGCAGCCATCATTGCTGCGGTGAACTTCTCGACGAACTCGTCATAAAGTCCATCAACGACAACCATGCGCTTTGCAGCGTTGCAGGCCTGGCCAGTGTTATCGATACGCGCAAATACTGCAGACTCGACAACAGCATCGATGTCTTTTGTGCTTAGCAAGATGAACGCATCAGAACCACCAAGTTCAAGTACGCACTTCTTCAAATGGCGACCAGCGATTTCTGCTACCGCTGCGCCAGCTCGTTCAGAACCAGTTAGTGAAACACCGCGAACGGCAGGATGCGTAATCATATCTGCAATCTGTTCGTTCGATGCAAATAGGTTTACGTAAACACCTTCTGGTGCGCCTGCATCAGTGAAGATCTTTGCGATAGCCAATGCAGATTCTGGACACTGCGGCGCATGCTTCAAGATCACAGTGTTGCCCGCAACTAAGTTTGGTCCAGCAAAACGAGCAACCTGGTAAGCCGGGAAGTTCCACGGCATGATTCCAAGCAGCGCGCCTACTGAAGACTTGCGCATTACTGCAGAACCTTCACCGCCGGAAAGTTCGATTGGAGTATCGGCAAGCAAAGTTGCAGCATTATCTGCGTAGTACTGATAGATCAATCCAGAAAACTCAACTTCGCCAGCAGCGTCAGCTAGCGGCTTACCCATTTCGCGATTGATGATTGCAGCAAGTTCATCTTGGCGATCGATATGTAGCTGACCAATGCGATGCACGATTGCAGCGCGGTCTGCGATTGAAACCTTGCTCCATGCTTTATGCGCATTGTCTGCAGCAGTAATTGCAGCTAGGCACTGTGCGTCGGTTGCAGTTGGGAATTCTTGCTCAACTACACCGGTTGCTGGGTTAAGAACTTGATAGTGACTCATGGGATCTTCCTTTTTTAAAGACTGTCTGGTTTAGAGACAGTTTGGTTTATTGACATTTGCTCTGGATGATTCATTAAACAATACCTAAGGAACGACTGAGTTGTCAGGGAGTTTTCTGCGATTTATTGACTAAAATCTCCAAAAACCTGCGAAATTCGTATCTATTTTCGAGAAATCCTGCGAAATCGCTTGTTTTTACTGCGAAAACCCTTGAGACTGGGGTTATGTCTAAAGTTGCCGTGCTCGACGATGTATCAAAAGCCATCATTGAGCAACTACAGCAAGATGGCCGTCGTCCCTACGCCACTATCGGTAAGGCCGTTGGATTGTCTGAAGCTGCAGTTCGACAGCGAGTAAGCAAACTTCTGGAAACCGGAGTTATGCAAATCGTTGCCGTCACGGATCCACTTCAAGTTGGCTTTAATCGCGAAGCGATGATCGGCATTGAAGTAGATGGGGACATGGAGGCCGTCGCCGACGTGCTTTCTCAAATGGATGAGATCAGCTACATCATCCTGACAGCAGGCAGCTTCGACATCATCCTCGAAGTTGTTTGTGAAGACGACGAAGCGCTTCTTGAAGTGATCAATCGTAAAATCCGTGCGATTCCTGGGGTCCGCCGTACGGAAACTTTCATGTATTTGAAACTGCGTAAGCAGAGCTATACCTGGGGAACCCGCTAACTAAAACATTGGATACGTAATGACAGCACTAGAAGATAGAACAACTAACTCCGCATTATCAGACATGGCGCGCGATCGGCTGTGGATGCACTTCACTCGTCACTCAACA
>JBIIAS010000074.1:0-5946 GCA_044239795.1 Candidatus Nanopelagicales bacterium
TCATTTGGAAGTTGTGCGATCAACTCTGCGGATTGGCCATGTGGCAACGCGAGGAAAACTAAGTCATGGTCGGCGATCGCCTGTGGTGTTGAATCTGCAAAGACCAAACCCGCAAGTTCTGGAACACTCGAAAACTGTGGATGTACCTGCGCCAAAGTTGAACCAGCATTAGAACCAGCCGCGATCACACCCAACACAAAATGCGGATGAGCATGAATGATGCGGATTAACTCAGCACCGGCGTATCCCGAGGCCCCAACAATGGCTACTTTCGTCATATGTATAATTATACGCATGATTGCATAAATGCATAATTCCCTGAATTACTGCGGTTTACCTCAGGGTTGCGCCGAAGGTCTTGCCTGCTGCATCCACGCCGGCTTGGCGGGAAGCAGCAACTTCTTCAGCAGCCAGGGTGCGATCTTGGGCGCGGAAGCGAAGCGCAAATGCCAAAGACTTATGTCCTTCTGGAACTTGAGCACCTTCATAAACATCGAATAACCGAATGTCTTCCAGCAGTTCCCCTGCCGCATCGCGAACTACATTCAAAACATCCGTTGCTGCAACGTCAGACTTAACAACCAGTGCGATGTCTTCCTTGGCAACTGGGAAAGTCCAAATAGCTGGAGCAGCAGCGACAACATTTGCTGCATCTAGTAGCGCTGAAAGATTTAGTTCCAATGCGACGGTGCGTTTTGGTAATCCAAGATTTTCTAGAGCCTTAGGCGCAAGTTCGCCTGCGTATCCAATTAGCGCACCGTTAATCGAAAGTGCAGCACATCGACCTGGGTGCCATGGTGCATTTTCGCCAGTTGCAACATCGATCTGAACCCCAAGTTCAATTCCAAGCGCCAATGCAATGTCAATTGCATCGCTCCAGCTAGCAGGAGTTGGCTTTGCACCTAACGCAGCTGGCTTGAATGCACCAGCAAGTACTACACCTAAGTGAAGTGGTTGTTCTGGTAGCAATGCTTCTAGTGCAGCGATGTCTGCGGCAGTTGGTCGAGCAAGTACCGAAGGTCGTGGTGGGTTTGTTACACCAGTTGCACTTTGATCAGCAGACAGCAAGCTCACGGATGAAATTTCAAACAATGCAACGTCAGTGAAACCACGCGAGATGTTTCGAGCAAGTGCGCCAGCTAGTCCTGGAAGCAAAGTTGTACGCATCAATGGCTGTTCATCAGAGAGTGCGTTAGCTAGCTGCACTGCATGGCGACGGGAATCCTTAGCAGGAATGCCTAGTGCATCAAATTCAGCAACTCCCACGAAAGGATAGTTACGAACTTCAACTAAACCGCGGCCGGCGAGATGTAAGCCAGCGCGACGTTGCAGTTTTTGTAATTCTGTCAGTCCGCGACCAGCAGGAGCGGTTGGCAATGTGGCTGGAACTTTTTCGTATCCATCAATGCGAATGACTTCTTCGACTAAATCAATTGCCGCAACTAAATCTGGTCGCCACGATGGTGTGCGAACTGACCAAGGTGACTTTGCAGTATCGACCGCGCAACCAAGTGAAACCAAGATCTTTTCCACATTCGCTGCGTCATAAGAATGCCCAGCAACCTGACCTGGAAGATTTGGATCAAACGAAATCACAATTGGATCTGGCGCTTGTTCAACACCGGAAGTTCCTTCGAAGGTTGCTCCCCCATGTTCGATCAATAGCTCTGCGAACCGGGCAGATGAAACAGGTGGCAGCATGCGATCAACGCCACGCTCGAGGCGACGGGATGCTTCGGAGGAAAGTTTGTGGCGACGACTCATTTGCGCAATTACAACTGGGTTGAAGTGCGCAGCTTCAAGAACAACTCGGGTAGTTGTTTCTGAAATCTCGCTGTAGGCACCACCCATAACGCCTGCAAGAGAAAGCACTCGCGCATCATCAGCGATAACTAAATCTTCGGTGGTTAGATTGCGCTGGACGCCATCCAGAGTTTCTACCGTTTCGCCAGCCTTTGCCCAGCGAGCGCGAATCGTTCCAGTGATCTTGTCAGCATCAAATGCGTGAAGTGGTTGCCCTAGTTCAAACATCACATAGTTTGTTAAATCCACGGCTAGCGAAATTGAACGCACGCCTACGGCAGCCAAACGTGCCTTGATGAAATCTGGAGTTGGCGCAGCAGGGTTGTAGTTTCCAAGTGTGCGAAGTACTAACAGATCACATGCTTGGTAATCATCACTAGCTGCAGGAATAACAGTTCCACCAGCTTCAGGTAGTTCCGCTAAAGCAACGCCCGGGTCAGTGAATGAAACTCCTTGCGAAATTGCAGCTTCTCTTGCCATGCCGCGCATGCTTAACGCATAACCGCGATCTGGAGTAACTGAAATGTCTAAAACTTCATCGCCTAATCCAAGGATTGGGAATGCGTTGTCGCCAGGTGTGGCAGAGCCAGCCGGCAAAATCAAAATTCCATCGTGTTCATCGCCAATACCAAGTTCGCGAACCGAACAAATCATGCCATCGGAGATGTGGCCGTAAGTTTCGCGAGTAGCAATTGTGAAATCGCCTGGCAGGGTTGTGCCCGGTAGTGCCACGACAACTAAGTCACCTTCAGAAAAATTGCGAGCGCCACAAACAATCCCACGAATTCCAGGAGTTGCTTGGTTGCCATGGGCAGCGCCAACTTCAACGGTGCACCAGCGAATTGGCTTCTTGAAGTCAGTTAGCTCTTCGATGGACTTAACTAGACCGACAACCAGTGGGCCGCGGACATCGCCAACGGTGTCAACGCCTTCAACTTCAAAGCCAACACTTAGTAGCAGTTCAGAAACTTCACGACCCGAAAGGTTCTCAGGAATTTCTACAAACTCCCGTAACCAGGAAACTGGAATCTTCATTACACGCCCAGCCCAAATGCGCGAGTGAAGCGAACATCGCCCTCGACCATGTCGCGCATGTCAGTTATGCCATGGCGGAACATCAAGGTGCGCTCTAGACCCATGCCGAATGCAAAGCCACTATAGATTTCTGGGTCAATGCCAGTTGCAACTAAAACTTTTGGATTGACCATGCCACAGCCACCCCACTCGATCCAGCCTTCACTGCGACATGTGCGGCAAGCTGCATCTGGGTTATCAACGGAAGTTCCGCGACAAACGAAGCACTGCAGATCAACTTCTGCTGATGGTTCAGTGAATGGGAAGTAAGACGGACGCAGACGTGTGACGATGCCTTCGCCGAACATCGATTGCGCGAAATGATCTAGCGTTCCCTTAAGGTCTGCCATCGTGATGCCCTTGTCGATTACTAGACCTTCGACTTGGTGGAAAACCGGTGAGTGCGTGGAATCTAGTTCGTCAGTGCGGAAAACTCGGCCTGGACAAATCACATAGATCGGTAATTCGCGATTGAGCATCGAGCGAATTTGAACTGGTGAAGTGTGCGTGCGAAGTACGATTCCGGAATCTTCGCTTCCGATGAAGAAGGTATCTTGCATAGTGCGCGCAGGATGATCTGGCGCAATGTTTAACGCGTCAAAGTTAAGCCATTCAGATTCAACTTCTGGACCTTCAGCAAGTTGGTAGCCAAGTGCTACGAATACATCAGCGATCTGTTCTTGGATCGTCGTTAGTGGATGACGACCACCTTGTGCACGCACGCCAGTTGCAGTTGTAACGTCAACCGACTCTTCGATCAAAAGTGCGGCGTCGCGCAAAGCTTCCAGTTCCTGGGTGCGAGCACCCAAGGCTGCATTCACTGCGCCGCGGGACTCTCCCATTCGCTTGCCAGCTTCAGCCTTGGCCGCAGGTGGCAAAGCACCGATCTCACGATTAGCCAGAGATAGTGGTGAGCGATCGCCCGTGTGAGCTAGGCGAACTTCTTTGAGTTCATCTAGGGAATTTGCTGAGGTAATCGCAGAAATTGCCTCAGAAACAAAGCCTGCCAAGACCTCAGGAGAAAGGGTGGTTACTTCCACTGGATCAAAGGACTTATTTGGGGCGCTCACGTGAGCAATCTTATCGGGAAAACGCCTTAATCTTGTCGAGCGCGTCCATGACCCAAAGGGATTCACGCAGACTTGGCAACCAAACTGGCTCGCCTTGGATTCGGTTTCCGACTGCCTCGATCATCAAAGTAAATGGATCTACCGCAGCGAAGTTTTCCACGTGGTCGCCAATTTGAATTGAGCTGGCTTCTTTCCAAGATGTGAAGGCCTGGCCTTGTGGGAATTCGATTTTGCCGCTGCTGCCTGAAATCACCAAAGATTGTTTTTCTTCTTGCTCAAAGGACGTCAGTGCAGAGACTGAAATTGAATCATTCAAAGTTGCCGCTGCTTGAGTTGTTAAATCAATTCCAGTTGGACCAATGTTCGCAGACGCAGAAACAATTCTTAGTTCACTATTCTTTGGTGCTAAGGCTGACCAAACGTGAGCCTGATACGGACCAACATCAAGCAAGCTGCCACCGCCCATTTCTGGAACTAAGCGATAGTTCTCGGTGAAGGTTGTTATGAAAGTAAATGCAGAGTCGATGTTCTGGAGTTCACCAATGTCACCGTTGCACGCTAATTCAACAACCCGCTCGAAGCGCGGATGCCAGCGAGTCCACACAGCTTCAACTAACAACTTGTCATTCGCTGCAGCTGCATCCGCCATCAACTTGGCTTCGGCATAACTTGTGGCAAGTGGCTTTTCACACAAAACATGTTTGCCGGCGTTCAGCGCTTTAGTTGCCCACTCAAGATGTAAATGATTTGCCAGTGAAATGTAAACCGCATCAACGTCAGGATCAGAAATTAGATCTTCGTAACTCGCGTGGACTTTAGTTGGGTTAAGTTTCTGGGAGCGTTTGGGATCGCGACTTGCAACAGCGTGAAGTGTTGCATTTTTTGCATCAGCAACAGCAGGGACTAACGCAGTTGAAGCAACCCAACTGGCTCCAAGAAATCCCCACTTAATTGTCATGAGCGAAGCAGGCTTGGTGTTACTGGTAATCCATTTTTAAGCGCCGACTCTTCGGCTGCTTGCATGATCGCTACAACATCGCGAGATTGCTTAGCTTCAACAGTCATTGGAGTGCCATCAGCTAAGAACTTAGCTAACGATGCATGGAACAAGAATGGTTCAACCGTTACAAACGGAATAACTTGTGAACTTCCATCAGCACGATTCAGAGTGATGATTGCAGGCAAGTCAGCAACTGAATCCCTTGCTGAGGTATCCCAGTTGCCAACAATTGCGCCCTTGGTACCGAGCACGAAGAATTTAGGTTTGCGAGCGGCGGCTAAATCTGAATTAACAAAGGTTGCCAGTACGCCATCGGCGAAGTTAATCGTGACTTGAGCGTGATCAGCATTTGTTACGTGATCCCAAACACGCTTTTGATTCAAACCAGAAACGTGTGCGACCTGAGATGGCACGATCGACAAGATTTGATCGATGAAGTGACTACCCCAGTCAAAGATTGCGCCGCCAGAAACATCTGCATCTGAATGCCAGTATGAACATGGCTTTGAGTAGCCGCCAACAAAACTTTCGTAATGGAAAACTTCGCCAATTTCGCCAGCATCAATTAGTTGCTTCATTGTTAGGAAATCAAGGTCATAACGTCGGTTCTGGTAAACAACCAAGAGCAACTCAGAGACCTTCGCTAGAGCCATCAATTCATCACATTGTTCGGTGGTTAATGCCATTGGCTTTTCTAGAACTACGTGAATGCCTTGAGAAAGTGCTTTCTTGGCCCAGTCGTAATGGCTGTTTGGTGGTGTTGAAATTACAACAAGATCAATCTCGCCGGAGGCCAACATGTCGCTAGCGTCAGCAAAGGTCTTCGCGTCCGGGGAAATCAGGAGCGCTGCTTCCAGGCGTTCGGCATTTGTGTCGCAAACGGCAGTCAGGGTCATACCAGGGGTGGCTAGAACGGCTTTGTTGTGTTCATCTCCAATAGCTCCATAGGCAAGTAATCCAACGCGAACTGTTTTGGCAGACAAACTAAAACTCCTGAGG
>JBIIAS010000075.1:0-5891 GCA_044239795.1 Candidatus Nanopelagicales bacterium
GTAGCGACAAGTTGATTCAAGAGCTGCCTTGGAAACACCCATCCAGTCATAGAACGGCCAAGTAACGGTTGCATCAAAATCCAGACCAAGTAGCTGGCCACCACGTTCCTGCATCAGCGGAAGTGTTGCCATGCCGAGTGACTTTAAAGAAAAAGCGGAGATCTCTAGGGCGACCTTTACGTCATCCCACTCTGTGTTTAGGAAGTTGCCACCAAGAGCAGCTTCTGGCGCGAAAGCAATTGAGTGCAATACGCCATCCAAGTACGGAACATGCTCTGAAACAGCTGCGGCCAAATTAGCCAGGTCTTCTTTGTTGGTTACATCAAGCTGAACGATAGGCGCTTCATTGGGTAGTCGACCAGCAATTCTCTTGGTTAACCCGGCAGCTCTTCCAAACGAGGTAAGCACGACATTTGCGCCTTGTTCTTGAGCCAGCCGCGCAACATGAAAAGCGATTGACGAATCGGTTAAGACGCCAGTGATCAGTAGATTCTTGCCTTCAAGGATGCCCATAGTGTTCTAGTGTCCCATACCTAGTCCGCCGTCAACGGGAATGACAGAGCCCGTAATGTAGGCGGCTTCAGGTGAGGCAAGGAAGGCCACTGCATCAGCGACTTCTGATGCCGCACCATATCGAGCCAGCGGAATGTTGCTAACAATTTGCGCCTTGCGATCTTCGGACAATTCGGCAGTCATGTCTGTATCAATAAATCCCGGAGCGATTACGTTGATAGTTACCCCTCGTGATCCAATTTCGCGCGCTAGTGATCGAGCGGCTCCAACCAGGCCAGACTTTGATGCTGAGTAATTAACTTGCCCAGCTGAGCCCATGAGTGCGACCACGCTCGAAATAAAAATTATTCTGCCGCTTCTGGCTTGGGTCATAGAACGAGTTGCACGCCTTGCAACTCGAATCGCTCCGAAGAGATTTGTGTTCAACACATCGTAAATGTCTTCATCGGCCATTCGAACTAGCAATTTGTCGTTGGTGATTCCAGCGTTAGCAACTGCCACTTCAACTGGACCATACTCTTCTTCAATTTTGATAAAGGCCTTATCAACGCTCTCGGTGCTGGTTACATCACACTGAACGACGTGGAGACCGGAAATGGGATCTCCACTGCGGCTTGTTACAACAACAACATCTCCCAAAGCCTCGAATTTTCGAGCAATCGAAAGGCCAATGCCGCGATTTCCGCCAGTTACCAACACAACTCTTGACATGACTTAAGGCTACCGTGTGAGCTCGTCATCTATGGCTAGGGTTAAGGAACCTAGAAAGACTGCACAAATGATACAAATTCCTAATACTCCACCCGCTGAGTCACTGGCTTCGGCTGCACTAGAAGCTGCGTCTAGCTCTGGCGCAACGGTGGCTCAGTTTCGTCTTGCCAAACACGATATGCGTGGCGTTTCCATGCGTGATGGCGATGTGGAGAACATTGGATCAGAGTCCAACGTTGCGCTCAGCGTCCGAGTTGTTCACTCTGGTGCGTGGGGTTTTGCAGCAACTACTGAGCTCACTTTTCAAGGCGCAGTAGATACGGCTATGCGGGCTATTGCATTAGCCAAGATCAGCTCACAAGTGGCCGCCGATGAAGTTGTTTTAGCTAATGAACCAGTGCACGGGAAGAAGTCTTGGACTTTGCCGATCGAAATAGATGCGTTCAGCAAATCTGATTCAGAAATTATTGATTTTCTGCAGAATTGGAATCGTAAAGTTTCTGGATCCTCAATAGTTAGTCACATTGAAAGCAACATTGGTATGGGTCGTGACGAAACTTTCTATGCAGATTTAGTTGGAAACGAGATCTCTCAGCAACGTGATCGAATTTCAGCCGCATTGACCGCAATTCATGTGAGCGATTCAGGGTTTGAAGACATGCGAACTTGCGCTCCGCCGGCAGGCAGAGGTTGGGAGTATCTAACTGGGACTGGCTGGGATTGGGAAGCCGAGATTGAACGCCTGCCAGAATATTTGGACGAAAAGGTTAAGTCACCTTCTGTGAAGCCAGGTGCTTGGGACTTGGTTATTGACCCCACAAACCTATGGTTAACAATTCACGAGTCAATCGGCCATGCAACGGAACTTGATAGGGCGTTGGGGTACGAAGCAAACTACGCAGGTACTTCATTTGCCACTATTGATAAGTTAGGCAACTTCAAATATGGCTCCCCAATAATGAATGTAAAAGGTGATCGGACTTCAGCACATGGGCTTTCAACTGTTGGCTACGACGATGAAGGTGTAGCAGCTCAAGAGTGGGATCTAATCAAGAATGGAGTCCTGGTTGGCTATCAAACCGACCGGTCAATCGCTAGCAAGATCGGCATGGATAGATCAAACGGCTGCGCCTTTGCAGACTCCGCATTGCATTCTCCGATTCAACGTATGCCAAATGTCTCGCTTATGCCCGGCAGTGACGACTTATCAACCAGGGATTTGATTGCGAACGTAGAGTCTGGAATCTACATAGTTGGTGACAAGTCGTGGTCTATCGACATGCAGAGATTTAACTTCCAATTCACTGGACAACGCTTCCATGAAATCAAGAACGGTGAGATTGTCGGACAACTCAAAGATGTCGCCTATCAATCAAAGACGCCAGATTTTTGGGCATCGATGCGACAGCTTGGAGGTAAAGGCACTTACTTGCTGGGTGGCGCACTCAATTGTGGAAAAGGTCAGCCTGGACAAGTTGCTCCAGTTAGTCATGGTTGCCCAAGTGCGACCTTCACAAAAGTTAATGTACTAAACACCAGGGATGAGAGTGCCAAGTGAGCGAGATTTCATTACCGAATGCTGTTGAAATTGCACTCGACCTGCTTGGCAAAGATGGTGGCGTAGTCATTGGCGGAAACAGTGCGACAAATAACTTGCGTTGGGCCAATTCTGCCTTGACGACTAATGGCGACTCAGTCGATCAAACACTTTCTATTTCGGCATTTGTATCAGTTTCGGGTGGAGTTGCAACTGGCATGTCTAGTGGGCAAATCCGAAGCCGCTCGGATGTAGAAGATTTAGTGGCTGCCAGCAAAGCTTCTGCTATCTCCGCTGGACCTGCCGTGGATGCAATGGATTTAGTTCAAGGGCCAACTGATGATGATTTTTCTGCCCCAGCACTTGCTTTAGATGTATCTGAGATCTCTCACATTTCAGCAGGACTAGCTGAAGTGTTCTCGCATCGAGAGCAAGAGTTCTTCGGATACGCCGAACAATCTCTAGATACAACTTATGTAGGTACATCCAGTGGAACCCGCATGCGCTATTCCGAGCGAACTAGTCGTTTTGAACTTTGCGCAAAGAGCGCTGATCGAAAGCGATCTGCGTGGTCGGGTCAAGGCGGAACTTCTCTAAATCAAGTGAATGTTCAAAATCATCTTATGGATGTTTCTGAAAAGCTTGAAATTCAGTTGAATCAAATTGAAACTGAACCAGGCCGTCACCGGGTGACTCTCTCGCCCAGCGCAGTATCCGATCTCTTGATTTATATGCTTTGGAGTTCTGCAGCCAGAGATGCAGCTGAAGGTCGAAGTGCTTTTTCCAACGTAAAGGGTGGCACCAGAGTTGGTGAGAAACTTTCTGATCGAAAGTTAACACTTGCAACTGACCCAAACTTGCAGGGAATAGAAACTTTTGACCACGTAGTTAACTTGGGATCAGCTGCCTTAGGTAGTGCTTTCGATACTGGGATAAAGATTGGCCGCTCCGAAATCATTTCCGATGGTGTGTTAACTCGATTGGGCAGTAGCAGACATGCGGCGCTAGAAGCTAAGTTGCCGTTCACTCCCCTTACCGACAACATTTCACTTATTGACGCACGCGGACAAGGCTCACTTTCGGAATTAGCTAATCGCATGGGCGATGGACTATTGGTTACATGCCTTTGGTACATCCGAGAAGTAGATCCGCAGAATTTACTTTTGACTGGACTAACTCGCGATGGTGTCTACGTTGTGTCTGGCGGCGAGATTAATGGCGCATCAAATAACTTTAGATTTAACGAATCACCAATTGACATGCTTTCGAGAGTTATTGATGCAGGTGAAACAGTTCCATGTCTACCAAGAGAGTGGGCAGACTGGTTCTCGCGAGCTCAAGTTGCTCCGTTGACGATTGAAGGATTCAACCTTTCAACCAAGTCAGATGCTGTTTAAGCATCTTCCAGACGGTATCCAAGCTTCATTCCTACCTGGATGAATGTGAGATCTCCATCACGCAGATTCCCGCGAATTTCCGTCACTTCAAACCAGTCAATGTGACGGGTTGACTGGGAGGCGCGCTTTAAACCATTGCGGATTGCCTCATCGATGCTCACTGGTGAAGTACCAACGATTTCGGTCAAAGCGTAGGTTCGAGTAGTCATTTTAAACTCCTGTGGAAATGCCAAACGGGTAGTAACACCGTAGCCTAGAAGGGTCAGTCGAGCATCAGTAGGTGGCCATGAAGCACGAGCCAGAGGTATTCAGTATCTCCAAGGTTGAAACCGGTCTTACCGAGGATCAATCTGGCCGTCAGCGTCGCTACTTGTTCAGCATGGGCCTTCGTACCGCTTGTTTTGTTGGTGGAATCATGGCTGAAGGCGTACTTCGCTGGGTGCTGATCGTTGGAGCAGTGGTTCTTCCTTACTTCGCTGTCGTTATCGCGAATGCCGGGCGTGAGCGTGGCGGCTGGTCAGGTTCTGGAGACTTTATCGCTCCGACTAATGAGGCCATCGAAACTGGGCGCTAGTCCCACGATCAGGCACAATTGACTTCGTGAGTGCTTACAAATTTCTACTAACCCCGAGATGGATAGTTATCACGCTGGTCTGCATCTTTATGTTGCCAGCTTTCCAAGCACTTTCTAATTGGCAATGGCATCGGTTGCAAGACCGACAAGAAGTCAATGCCGAAATTCAAGCGCAGATAAATAAAGCGCCAATACCAATTACAGAACTGATCGTTGACACAGACGGTGCTAAATCTGTTCCGGAGGACTCGCAATGGCGCACAGTCGAGATCACTGGAGTTTGGCTGCAAGATAATCAAGTTCTGGTTCGCAAAAAAAGCCTGGAATCAGATCTTGGGCTTTGGGTGGTGACTCCACTGCAACTTTCTGATGGAACCATCGTCATGATTAATCGTGGCTGGACTGCAGCTGCCAACTCAGCTGTCGATAGTCCAGTAGTTTCAGATGTTCCTGTTGGAACGATCGAAGTCTTAGGTCGCTTGCGTGATGTAACAGAACGCACCAAACCTGCTCCGACCGATTTACCTGAGGGTCAAGTTGATCGAATCGTACCAACTGAAATTGTTGATAGTCCTGACACTCTGACTAATGCTTATGTGGAAATGACCGCTAGTCGCCCTGAATCTAGAACATCAGAGATCAGGACGTTGCCCGCTCCCGAAGTAACCGAAGGCGCTCACAGGTCATACGCAATCCAGTGGATTTTCTTCGAGATTATGACGGTGATTGGCTGGATGATTCTGGTTCGAAACGAAGTGAAGGAACAGCGCAAGGCCGTAGTTAGTTAATTCTTTCCTTCGGCGAATTGTCGATGATAAAGATCGGCATAAACGCCCCCACTAGCGAGCAACTCATCGTGTGTGCCGCGCTGAACAATTTGCCCATCATCGATGACCAAAATGTGGTTCGCTTGTCGAATGGTTGAAAGTCTATGAGCCACGACAATGGAGGTTCTACCCTTCAGTGCAATCGCCAAGGCATCTTGAACTGCAGATTCATTCTCGGAATCTAGATGAGCCGTAGCTTCATCTAGCACTACGACGTCTGGTGCTTTAAGCAATAGCCGAGCAATTGCTAGTCGTTGCTTCTCGCCACCAGATAGTCGGTGTCCGCGATCTCCCACCACAGTGTCCAGGCCTTCCGGAAGGCTGCGAATCAT
>JBIIAS010000076.1:0-5890 GCA_044239795.1 Candidatus Nanopelagicales bacterium
TGTCGACAAAAGGATTCCCTTCGGCAAATGCAAAAGACTCTATATATAGAGTCAAAAGCGCTATCCCCGAGAGTGTGCCTTATCGCCTAGGGGCATTGTCAAACTGGCGAGTCTGTTCCGCGAGTCGCAACCCCCTGTGGATTGAGGTTTAATCCCTTTAGTTGCAAGGGGATTCGGACAAAAAAGAACCCCAACCGCAAGGCTGGGGTTCTTTTCGTGATTTTGTCGTTAGCTGACCATTGCCTCTTCGCCAACCGCAATTGGTCGACGCTTGGAAATGATGATTGAGACAACAATTACGGCAGTGGCGGCAAGTGCCAAACCAATGCGCATCGCATCCTTGTCTTCAAGTGTCATTGCAACTACCGCAGGTGCGATCAACAATGCAACAAGGTTCATAACCTTAAGCAGTGGGTTGATTGCAGGGCCTGCAGTGTCCTTGAATGGATCGCCAACAGTGTCGCCGATAACAGTTGCAGCGTGAGCTTCAGAGCCCTTGCCACCGAAGTGTCCGTCTTCAACGAACTTCTTCGCGTTATCCCAAGCGCCACCTGAGTTGGATAGGAACACTGCCATCAAAGTTCCAGTTGCGATTGTGCCGGCTAGGAAGGAACCAAGGGCGCCAATTCCTAATCCGAAACCAACTGCAATTGGAGTCAAGATTGCAAGCAGACCTGGTGTTGTTAGTTCGCGCAAGGAATCCTTGGTCACGATGTCAACAACGCGGCTGTAATCCGGAAGTTCAGTTCCAGCCATGATGCCTGGCTTCTCGCGGAACTGGCGGCGAACTTCGAAGATCACCGATCCGGCTGCACGGGAAACTGCATTGATAGCAAGTCCACTGAACATGAACACAACAGCTGCACCGATTAACAAACCAAATAGATTTGCTGGGTTAGAGATGTCGAGTGTTCCGGTGTACTGCAAGTCACTTGTTGTGAAGCTCTTTGCAGCATTTGTAACTGTGTCGCGGAATGCGCCGAACAACGCAGTTGCAGCAAAGACTGCAGTTGCAATTGCGATGCCCTTAGTGATGGCCTTAGTTGTGTTACCAACTGCGTCAAGGTTTGTAAGAACCTGTGCGCCTTCACCGTGAACGTCGCCAGACATTTCTGCAATACCTTGTGCGTTGTCAGAAACTGGACCGAAGGTATCCATCGAAACGATGACACCAACAGTTGTTAGCAAACCAGTACCGGCAAGTGCGATAGCGAACAAGCCAAGCAGAACCGAAGCGCCACCTAACAAGTACGCAGCGTATACGGCACCACCGATTAGCAGTGCTGAGTAAACAGCTGATTCCAAACCAAGTGAAACACCGGCAAGGATTACGGTTGCTGGACCAGTTAGCGATGACTTAGATACGTCATCAACTGGTTTGCGGTTTGTTTCAGTGAAATACCCAGTTAGTTGCTGGATTGCAGCAGCCAAAACGATACCGATAAGAACAGCACCGATTGCCATGTGACGAGGGTTAACTGATACACCTTCAGCCAAACCAAAGGTTGGATCTGAAACTGCTTGAAGTTCGCCAAGTGTTGCTGGCAAGAATTGATAAGCAGCAAGGGCGACTAGGCCTGCGCTGATGACTGCAGACAAGAAGAACCCGCGATTGATCGCGCTCATTCCGGAACGATCGCCAGCGCGAGGAGTTACTGCGAAGATACCTACTACTGCGGTGATAACACCGATTGCAGGAACAACTAGTGGGAAAACCAAACCGATTTCACCGAAGGCCGCTTTACCAAGAATCAAAGCGGCAACAAGTGTTACTGCATATGATTCGAATAGGTCTGCAGCCATACCTGCACAGTCACCAACGTTGTCACCAACGTTATCTGCGATTGTTGCAGCGTTGCGTGGGTCATCTTCTGGAATACCCTGTTCAACTTTTCCAACAAGGTCAGCGCCGACGTCAGCTGCCTTGGTGAAGATACCGCCACCAACGCGCATGAACATCGCAAGAAGTGCCGCGCCAAAGCCGAAGCCTTCAAGAACCTTTGGTGCTTCACCCTTGTAAACCAAAACGACTACTGCGGCGCCAAACAAACCAAGGCCAACAGTGAACATGCCTGCCACACCACCGGTGCGGAAAGCGATCTTCATTGCTTCTTGTTCGCCACTGGTGTTTGCAGCATTAGCAACACGAACGTTGCCACGAACTGCAAGCCACATACCCATGTAGCCAGTGATGCCAGAAAATACTGCGCCGACTAGGAAGAACAGCGAGCGACCAATGCGCTCATTCTGAGTTTCTGCCGGAAGTAGGAATAGCAAGAAGAAAACCAAAACTGCAAAAATCGCAAGAGTGCGGAACTGTCGGTTTAGATATGCCGAAGCGCCTTCTTGGATTGCTAATGCAATCTTCTTCATGCTGTCGGTGCCTTCGTCGGCTGCCAAAACTTGGCGAACCAAGACTGCTGCTACACCAAGTGCAGCTAATGCAATCAGGGCGACGATGACCACCGTTGTGTAATTGGATCCAGTCAGGGCTACTTCCTGGCTGGCGACATGCGCGAATGCAGACATGGTTCTCCTTGTTGGGGGTTCTCTTGGAAAATCTTATGAGATCAAGGGGATTTGGCTGGTACTTGGTCGGCTAAATGAAGAAATTCCTTATTTCATCATTTTTGGAGTTAGTTAGCACCCAATGAAACAAAGAGTTCTCGGGCTGCCTCTTCATCCCAAATCACCGAAGATCCGGCGGCAGTATTGGCGTCGGCATTTGCAACCGGAACTGTTGTCAAAGTTCCACTTCCATTAGAAAGGCCACGCATTGCTCTAGCCAGCATCGCGATATCAACTATCGAATCCCCCTCACCCACATTTACTGATTCAGTTCCAGCATCCACAAGGTTCCACATGCTAAACGGGTTAAGAAGTACGGTAGGCGTTGCTGCCTTTTTCAAAACTGAACTTAAGTACTGTTGCTGGCGCTCAATTCGACCAAGATCGCCCTTTGGATCTGCGTAACGCATCCGGACGTAAGCTAAAGCATTTTTTCCATCAAGCTCCTGGCAGCCAGCCAAAAGATTCAAGCCAGAATTTTTATCTGTTACATCTGCTGGGATACACATGTTGACTCCACCGACTGCATCAGTGATGTCCCGAATTCCTTTAAAGCCAACTTCCATGTAGTGATCGATGTGCAAGCCAGTGTTGCGTTCTACGGTTTCAACCAAAAGTGGCGCACCGCCTTGACCGTAAGCAGTGTTGATTTTATTCTTGCGATCTTCAATCGAGGATCCGTCTTGTGCAATATGAGCTGGGATCGTCACATAAGAGTCTCGCGGCAGACTTATCAAAGTTGGTTTTCCAGAATCGGAAATGTTAATCACCATGATGGTGTCAGTTCGCTGTGAACCTTCATCTTTACCGGTGTGCAACTCTCTGCGTTCTGCTTTAGTTAATCCTTCGCGACTATCTGAACCAACAAGTAACCAGTTGGTTCCAGCAGTGTCAGCAAGAGCAACATTTGATGCTGCTGGCATCTTGTCTAACGAACTTGCAGCATGGAAACCCAGAACTAAGTAGAAGCCAAGGTATGCCAACACGACGCTTCTGATGTAACGCACTGGCCGTGGATAGCGAGACTTGCTGTTGCTAAATGAAAACTTTGGCAACGTAAACGCAGGTCCTTTAGGTGTTGAAGCTTTGGGTTGTGGCTTTTCCGCAACGATTCGCGGTTGGGCTTGAGTGTTTCCTATATCGCCGGCTCGATAAGTCGTAACTGCAAACACCGGTTCGACTGGAATCTCTGTTGCTGGTTTAACTTCCGGAGTCCCGATGACCTTGCCATCGGAACCTCTGCGATAAACCGTTGATTCCACCTTGTAATTCTCACTTAATTAACAAGGAACGATGAGGTCTGGCGCGCCAAATCCAATTGTTCGTTGAAGGCGGAAAATGGCATAAAGAAAGTCCAGGCGTCACCGACGGGGGATGCAGTAACGCCTGAACTGCTTTAAAACTATGAAAAATTCGAAATTCCCGCGACTTAAAAGCGCTGTTTAAAGGAAATCTTGACTGAACCTTTAACTTTTGAAAATTGGAGATTCAAAAACCGCGTAATCTTGAGTTTCTATGAAAAATTCATTCGCATACTTAGGACCCAAGGGCACCTTTACTGAGGCTGCGTTTTTACAGATGCCGATTGCCCAAGGGGCTGATCTGATTCCGGCTGAATCAGTTCGAGAGGCCCTAAACCTGGTGAGAATTGGAAAAGTCTTTGGCGCATTAGTTCCAATTGAGAACTCAGTTGAGGGTTCGGTTGCAACAACTCTGGACGAGCTCGGTCACGGCGACGCACTAGAGATCATTGATGAAATTGCGATCCCAGTGGACTTCGCATTATTAGCTAAACCAGGTGTATCAATTTCTGACATAAAGAGAATTGCAACTCATCCGCATGCACATGCGCAGTGTGTTGATTGGTTGCACAAAAATACTCCAGGTGTTCACGTGCTTCCAGCAATGTCCACTGCGGCGGCTGCAGAAGAACTAGCAGAGGGCGCAAACTATGACGCAGCGATTTGTTCAGTTGCCGCAGCAAAGCATTATGGTTTAGAAATCCTGGCCCAAGGAATTGGCGATAGTGATTCGGCTTGGACACGATTTGTTTTGGTTAGCAAGCCAGGCCATGCACAATCTTCGACCGGAAATGACAAAACAACACTGTCGTTGTTCATGCATCGCAACCAACCTGGTGCGCTTCTGAATATCTTGACTGAGTTTGCAGTTCGCGGTGTTGACCTTTCCCGTTTGGAATCCAGGCCAACAAAACAACAGTTGGGTGATTATTTCTTCTCGATTGATTGTGTTGGACACATTGATGATGAAAACCTTGGCGATGCACTTATCGAACTAAGAAGAATTTGTGCCGATGTTAAGTTCTTAGGCTCGTACCCTCGTCATGACAATGCAAGTGCAAAAGGTGAAGTTATTGAGATTGCTAAATCAAATGTTGATCCACAAATTTGGTTAGAAAACTTACGTAAGCGAAACGATTAGCCCGCAATAATTCGATCGATGAATACTGCAACACCGTGATCGTCATTTGACGGTAGGAATTCAGTTGCAGCTTCTTTAACCCAATCGTGTGCATTGTCGACAGCTGCGCCACGTCCAGCCCACGCAATCATTGGAACATCGTTTGGCATGTCACCAACTGCTGCAATATCTGCAGCAGACATATCTTTACTTGATGCGTACTTTTCTAATCCAGTTCCCTTGTTTACGCCAAGCGCACTCATTTCAATCATCAAGTCAAGGAAGTTTGAATGAGTCACATCGACAAGTCCGTCTAGTGCACCTTGGGCCTCAATCAAGAATTGATCTGCGTTCTGTTGAATCTTGTCACTTGGGCGAGCCAAGAGTTTGATGACAATTTCGGTGGCAAACATAGTTTCAACATCTGTTGCTGGCGGAGTTGTTTTTACTTCCCAACGTGGTCGGTACTTGTCATCAACTAGAAACGAAACGTCATGGCGATCAAGCTCGACGGCAAAGGAAATGTCCGGATCCAGCTCTTGCAAGATCTGGGCCGCCTTCAAACCAGCATCGCTTGTCATCAAATCTGCGTAGATGGTTTCCTGAGTCTTCAAATCCATAAGCAATGCGCCATTGCAGACCAAGGCCAGGCCTTCATGGCCAGTCATGTCTGGAATCTGGCGCATCCAGCGGGAAGGCCTACCAGTCACGAACATGGTTTCCAGGCCGCTGGCGTGGGCTCTAGCAATGGCAGCCACGTTTTCTGGGGAAACTGTGCCTCCAGTTTGCAGGAAGGTGCCGTCTAGATCGCTGGCAATTAACCGCGTCACAATCGTTACCAACTTCCCTGATATTTGACCTAGTCAGATGGGCCCAAAACTCGCTAGAGTTTTCAACTACC
>JBIIAS010000077.1:0-5856 GCA_044239795.1 Candidatus Nanopelagicales bacterium
TTGGGTCATTTGTCGTCACACTTGTGCTCTCTCCAATGCCAGCAAGCTCCAGAGAAACTCCAATTGTTGATTATTGTGCCGACAAAACTGTGGGGAAGATTAGAACTATAAGCAAGGGCTCATGCAGCATTAATGAGCTATCCCTAGGAACATCACAGATCAAAAGACCGCTAGAACGTCCAAAAGCGATAGTTCCAAAACTTGTAAACCGATTTGAGGCCGCAAAAGTAGCAGCTGCAGAAATGGGTCACACACTTGCGATTACCAGTGGGTATAGAAGTTTAGAGCGACAAGAGTATTTGTATAGGCAGGCGATCAAGCGCTATGGGTCGGTAGCGAACGCAACAAGATGGGTGCTGCATCCTGTGAAATCTAATCATCCGTGGGGAATTGCGATCGATATCAACAATGGATACGGATCTAAGGGTAGAAAGGCTGCGACCTGGCTAGAAAACAATGGTTACAAGTACGGACTATGCCGTCGGTACCAAAATGAGTGGTGGCACTTTGAGCCACTCGTTTCACCTGGTCAAAAATGTCCAAAGATGGAACCTTACGCGTCCTAGCGAATTCCTAAAGTTTCCGATAGTTGCTTAGTTATCTCGCTCCAAGCCAATTCCCCTTGTTCTTCTGTTGCCCAAGTATTTGAAAATCCCGTAAAGACCCAGCGAGGCGCATCTTCCTGGTCCCAGACATATCCCATGGTGTTGATTCGCCAAAGTCCAACTGGTGGTTGATCACCTTCAACCGACAAGTACCAGCCATTCTTAACTGCGGCTGACCAATCGACAGGTATTCCACCGGCGCTTCCTGCTCCCCAAGCTTGTTCTGCCTTAACTTTTTTCATTAAATCTCGAAGGATTACTCGTTGAGCTTCCGGAAGTGGGCTTTCTTTGGTTCCTAACACCTGCTCTAAAAGTAGTGCTTGATCTGAAGAGGTTGTCTGAATTGTTCCCCAGGTCCTTCCGGAGGTTGTGGAAGTAAGTGAATAATTCTGAATTACTGAATTGATTCCAACATTTTCATTTATTGCAAGAAATAATCTGTTGGCTGATTCGTTATTTGATTCTGTGATCATTAAATCTAAATCAGGATATACCGTTGCGAAATCAAGTAAGCCAGCAGAAACCATTTCTAGTACCCGAGTTGCAACAATAACTTTCCCAGTAGAAGCTGTTGGAAAAGTTGCTGCACTATTCCCCATTGAATATGTACAGCCTTCAACTAAATCAATCACTGTCACATTAAAGTTTGTTGGCTGAAACTCAGTAGACCAACTATCGATAAATGTTTGCGGAATAGGAGTGTTCGCAACACAATCAAAAGGTGGCGTAACTCTTAGCGCCAGCAGATTGTCTTTGTCGGTAATCAATCGGAAAATCAGGAATAGACCCAGAAGCGCGGCACCCAAGACCATAATTCGGCGAATTGCGAATCTGGCTCTAGACGGGCGCTTCTCGTTCACGTGCCCGCGAAAGGAATCGAACCTTCGACCTTCTGCTCCGGAGGCAGACGCTCTATCCACTGAGCTACGCGGGCAAAACTAACTTCCTGTGTGACTTTATCAGTGCTAGCAATTTAGTCCCATTAACGGCAAACATGACGTACAGTGGAAAGAGCAAGACACGGGAGTCCACAACAGGGTGGGCTGAGAGGGTGTCCGATCTTTGATCATCACACCGACCGTTTAACCAGTCCGGTAATGCGGATTGCGGAAGGAAGTAATCTATGTTTTCAGAAATCAATGAATTTGTTAGCACGGTTTTGTTCACAGTTTTGGGCTATCAAGTAACTCTGCTTGAGTTAACGGCAGTAATCGCGTCAGCCACAGGAGTCTGGCTAGGCACAACTGGCAAACGAATCATGTGGCCATGGTACGGATTAAGTGGAGTCCTTTACGGCTGGCTGTTTTTCAACTACGACCTTTATGCCAGCGCTTCGCTTCAGCTGGTGTTTATAGCTGCAGCAATTTGGGGCTGGTTTGGGTGGGGACCACAAGGTGCAAGTTCACGCAACTTGTCTTGGGCACTACGCGCTTCGATCTTGAGTGCAGGAACTGTGATCTGGTTACTGATTACGCCGTTTCTGGTATCGCTCGGAGCGGCAGCCGCTCTTCCAGACGCTTTTGGTTTGGTCTTTAGTGTCATTGCGCAAGTCTTAATGGTTCTGCAGTTTCGCGAAAACTGGGTGGTTTGGTTTGTTGTCAACGTTGTTTACGTTGCACTCTTTTGGTCACAAGACCTCAAGTTCACTTCGTTGCTCTATGTTGCCTTTGCCGCAATCGCCCTTCGCGGTTGGATCAACTGGCAAAAACTGCAACGTACTGACAGCCAGTAACTGATCCATGTCTCTCTTTGACCTTTCTGGAATAAAGGCTGTGATCGAAAACAGTGACGCTCATTGTGGGAACACCAAGATTGTCACAATTGATGGTCCAGCTGGTTCTGGAAAAACAACTTTGGCAAACGAACTAGCAAGTGAGTTGAAGGATGCCAACGGAGTCATGAGTGTTGTCCATATGGATGAACTATATGAAGGTTGGAATGACGCGCTAGGGCAGAAACTATTTGATCGAATCGACGCCTGGATTTTGGCGCCTATTAGAAATGGTTTGAATCCTAAGTTTCTTAAGTACGACTGGCATCAGGGTAAGTATGCGAGTTGGTCTGAGTTGCCGCTGACTCCAGTCGTCATTCTTGAAGGCGTTGGCTCAGGTCATAGTTCGCTTCGCCAATGCGTATCTCAAGCAATTTGGGTTGAAGCTGATGATCACTTGCTGCTGGATCGCGTAGTTCAAAGAGATGGTGAAGTAGTCCGTGATGAAATGTTGATTTGGAAATCTCGCGAACGTGCCTACTTTGAATTACATGATGTTAAGCGAGCTGCACACATTCACATGCAAGGACAGTAGTTCATTTAAATGGTAAGCAGGTCCTGGTTACCAGGGAACTACTTTTCGATCTTCCCAGAGCAATCCGGTTTCAGTTTCTGAATTGTGTTCTCTGGTAGCTAACCAGACAATTGTGTCTGCTGCTTCTTCGGGACTACGTGGTGCATCAGGCCCACCCATGTCTGTCCTGGTGTGATTAGGACACATTGCGTCAACTAATACTCCGCGAGTTCCGTTTCCAAGTTCTGCGGCCAAGTTCTTGGTCAAAGCATTAACAGCAGTTTTTGAAATTCGATAAGGAGCAAGTCCTCCTGCAAGACCTGGTCCGGTGAATCTGCCAAGGCAAGCTGACACGTTGATAATCCGGCCAGATTTGCGCTGTGCCATTTGCGGGCCGATCGCAGAAATAACATTGAATGTGCCATCAAGATTTATCCCCATAACTCGATGCCATTCTTCATTTGAGGTACGCAGAGTTTTAGCCATTTTCTCGCTCATCACGCCAGCTGAGTTAATCAAAATGTCTGCTTGTGGCGCTAGCGAGTGCTGACCAACTTTTTCTGAGACTTTTGTCCCATCGGAAACATCAACGCAAATGCTGTCAACATCTACTCCTTGACCCAAAAGAGTTGAGACTGCAGAACTTAAGTTGTCTGGATTTCGACCAACAAGCACCACCGTGGCACCGAGAGCGCCGAGTGACTTGGCAGCAGCCAGGCCAATTCCTCGAGATCCGCCTGTGATTACTGCCACTTTTTCAGCAAGGTCGGAATGATTTGAATCAGAATAGGGTGCAGATGTCATGCTCTTACCCTGCCTTAGGCCAAGGCCTTATGCACGTTGAAGCCCTTGTCTGATGGGCGATACGATTTCCTTATAGAGCAGTATCTCGAGTTCAACTAGGAAGGCCCCCAAGCCGTGTCCGGACCAACAAATAGTCCATTTGGTGCAAACGATTGGCTCGTTGACGAGTTGTATCAACAGTATTTAGAAGACAAGCAATCCGTTGATCCAGCCTGGTGGGACTTTTTCGCCGACTACTCTCCTGCTGACCATTCACCTCACGCTTCAGCAACAAAGCCCGCTGCGCCAGTGGCACCAGCAGCTGCACCTGTGGCCGCTCAGCCGGCAGCCACTGTTCAGACTCCAGCACCAGCTGCTACCGAAAGTGCTGTGCCAGCAAGCAAGCCAGCGCCAGCCTCACTTGCAGATGATGTCATTGAAAAACTTAAAGGAACTTCGGCTCGCGTTGTAACAAACATGGAAGCCAGTCTTGAAATTCCAACTGCAACTTCAGTTCGCGCAGTTCCTGCAAAACTTATGGTCGACAATCGCATCGTAATAAACAATCACTTGGCACGCGGTCGTGGCGGCAAAGTTAGCTTTACTCACATAATCGGTTTTGCAATTGTTCGTGCCTTACGCGAAATGCCTGACATGAATGTTTCTTACACAACCGTTGAAGGCAAGCCTGCAATTGCTCGTCACCAACAAGTTGGTCTTGGACTTGCAATTGACCTTGCTAAGGAAGATGGCTCACGGCAATTACTTGTTCCTTGTATCAAGTCAGCTGACACTTTGGACTTTGCTGCTTTTTGGGCTGGGTATGAAGATGTGATTCGTAAAGCCCGCTCTGGAAAACTTGCAGTTGAAGATTTCCAAGGAACCACAGCAAGCCTGACAAACCCAGGAACAATTGGAACCGTTCACTCTGTTCCTAGATTGATGCCAGGACAAGGCGTAATCATTGGCGTGGGTGCCATGGATTACCCAGCTGAATGGCAAGGCGCTTCGGATGATGCGTTAGCTAGAAATGCAGTTAGCAAGATAATGACTTTCACCAGCACATACGACCACCGCGTAATCCAAGGTGCGCAATCAGGTGATTTCTTGCGTCGAGTTCATCAACTTCTGCTCGGCACCGATGGCTTCTACGATGACATTTTCCGTTCGCTCCAGATTCCTTATGAGCCAATTCGTTGGGCACAAGACCTTGCTACATCTCATGATGCTGATTTGGATAAAACCGCTCGAGTCCAAGAGATGATTCATGCTTTCCGCGTGCGTGGGCATTTACTGGCTGATATCGATCCACTTGAATATCACCAGCGATCCCACCCAGATCTAGACATTGCTAATCACGGAATGACTTTGTGGGATTTAGATCGTGAGTTTGCCACAGGTGGATTTGGTGGCCGACCATTTGCTATGTTGCGTGACATTTTGGGAACTCTTCGTGATGCTTACTGCCGCACACTCGGCATCGAATACATGCACTTGCAAGATCCAGAGCAGCGCAAATGGATTCAGGATCGTCTCGAGCGCAAGCAAGATAAAGTCGACCGCGATGAGCAACTTCGGATCCTGCGCAAGCTAAATGAAGCTGAAGCCTTTGAAAGCTTCTTGCAAACAAAGTACGTGGGTCAAAAGCGCTTCAGCCTTGAAGGTGGCGAAAGCGCAATTCCTTTCGTTGATCAGATTTTGATTGAAGCAGCCAAAGACGGACTAGAAGAAGTTTGTATCGGTATGCCCCACCGTGGCCGCCTAAATGTTCTTGCCAACATTGCTGGCAAGAGTTACGGTCGAATCTTCAATGAGTTTGAAGGTAACTACGGCGAAGAGTCAGTGCAGGGTTCTGGTGACGTTAAGTATCACTTAGGAACTAAGGGTACATACAAATCTGCAGGTGGCGACGAAGTAAAGGTTTACCTTGCTGCAAACCCATCTCACCTAGAAGCCGTAAATCCAGTGCTCGAAGGAATTGTGCGCGCCAAGCAAGACATCATTGCTCAATCCGGTGAGGGTGCTAAAGAAAAGTACTCAGTCTTACCGTTACTTATGCACGGTGATGCCGCTTTTGCGGGCCAAGGTGTAGTTGCTGAAACACTTCAGATGAGTCAATTACAGGGTTACCGAGTTGGCGGCACCATTCACTTGGTAATCAACAATCAAGTTGGCTTTACAAC
>JBIIAS010000078.1:0-5786 GCA_044239795.1 Candidatus Nanopelagicales bacterium
TGGTGTGGAAAGTGTTGGCTTTTATTTCATGAGGAATAACGTTCAAAGAGATTTTTGCGGTCAACAGACAACTATGACTGCAGGCACTTCTACAGACGGCACCTGGTCATTTGTTTGCACCGTACCAACACTTGTGATTAATGGAGTATATGAAGTTACTCCCTACGCGCACGACTCTGTAGGTAGCTACACAAATACAAATGGCGGAACTTTAGATGACACGCGTGGATTTATCACGGTCATTGGAGGCTCTGATGATTCCACAGGGCCATTAATCTCATCGCTATCAGCAAACCCAGACACGGTTTCACCGGGTAATACTTTTACTATCTCAATAGAAGTCTCGGATCCATCTGGTGTGGAAAGTGTTGGCTTTTATTTCATGAGGAATAACGTTCAAAGAGATTTTTGCGGTCAACAGACAACTATGACTGCAGGCACTTCTACAGACGGCACCTGGTCATTTGTTTGCACCGTACCATTCGAAACAGTCATCGGAACTTATGAAATTACTCCTTATGCTCGGGACTCTCTAGGTAACTACACGAATACAAATGGTGGGACTACCAGTTCAACCAAAACTACTTTCGTGCTGAACTAAATGTCGAGCTGATCCAAGTCAGCAGTTTGGAAGGGAGAGAACAGTGACTGATTACGTTATGACACTCGATAGTGCCTCTAATGCTGCCTACATCACCTTTAACGAAGGTGATGTATTGAAGACGGTTGACGCGTCTGATTATGCCAATGTTGATCTTGATAAAAATGGAAAAATCGTCGGGATTGAGTTCTTAACTCTGGACGTTCCTGATGATTTAGTTGATTCCCTAATTCTGTTTGATGAACTAAAGGATGAATCAGAACCACTTAACAAATTGATTGAAACATCGAGAGCAGCTGCAGGACATTAAGAAATCAAACCAGCGGCGCTGGCGCGATGAACTAATTCAGCTCGACGGTGACTATTTAATTTCTTTGACGCATTTTGAATGTGGAACTTGACGGTGCTTTCTGAAATAAACATTTCATGAGCAATTTGTTTATTGCTTAGTCCACGAGAGATTGCGCGTATTACATCTAACTCCCGTTCTGTTAAATGCTCACCCTTGTCTCTGGTAGATCCCAAGCCTTTGGCAACAAGTGATCCAACCCCGCGACCTAAAACCGTGTCACCGTCTTGAATTGCCTTCACACCATTAATCAATTCATCTGACTTCAAATCATTTTTGCAAAGATAACCATTGGCTCCGCGACGCAGAGCTTCAACGACAATCAGTTCACTGAGAGTGTTAGCTAGAACCAATATCTTTGTGGCTGGATAACGATCTGAAATTTCTTCGCACAAGGAAAGCCCACGAGTAGTGTCATCACCCAAATCTAAATCGATAATCATTATGTCTGGGCCATGCTCATCAACTGCGTCAATAACTGCGTCATAAGTTGTGGCCTCAGCGACTACAGCCATGCCAGCGTTACGTTCCAGTATTGAACGAATCCCAACGCGGGTAATGACGTTGCGATCTGCCACAACGATTCGAGTGGTGGCCATAGGGGATCGGCGACCGAGCGAAACTTCAGGTCTTGGATCTGAGCCCATGATTGATGCTAACTGGCAACCTAGCCATTTGGCTAGGGAAAAACCTGACCAATGTGCTTGCTTAGGGGTAGGTAATGGCGGATTTCCTGTAAAAGTTCGCACAACTAGACGTACCGTCACAACTAGTTCGTCGGCAATACCGTGCCGACGCTGAGAGGAAAAACAATGACTGTTTATGCCCAACCCGGACAAGCCGGGGCCGTAGCTGAATACAAGTCGCGCTACGACCACTGGATCGGTGGACAATATGTTGCCCCTGTAAAAGGTCAATATTTCGAAAATGTAACACCTGTAACAGGAAAAGTGTTCTGCGAAGTTGCTCGCGGTACCGCTGAAGATATCGAAAAGGCTCTCGATGCTGCGCATGCAGCTGCGAAGACCTGGAACAAGACTTCGGTAACTGAGCGCGCGATCATCCTGAACAAGATTGCAGATCGCATGGAAGCAAATCTGGAAAAGATTGCGGTTGCTGAAACTTGGGAAAATGGAAAGCCAGTTCGCGAAACAATGGCTGCCGATATTCCACTAGCGATCGATCACTTCCGCTACTTTGCCAGCGCAATCCGCGCTCAAGAAGGTTCGATTGGTGAACTTGATCACGACACTGTTGCTTACCATTTCCATGAGCCACTAGGTGTTGTTGGTCAGATCATTCCTTGGAACTTCCCAATCTTGATGGCAACTTGGAAGCTTGCACCAGCACTTGCTGCAGGCAACTGTGTTGTTTTGAAGCCAGCGGAACAAACTCCAGTTTCAATCCTGTTCTTGATGGATCTAATTGCTGATCTATTGCCAGCAGGTGTTGTGAACATCGTTAATGGTTTCGGTGTCGAAGCAGGTAAGCCACTTGCATCATCTCGTCGCATCGCTAAGATTGCGTTCACTGGTGAAACCACAACCGGTCGCTTGATCATGCAGTATGCATCGGAAAACATTATTCCGGTCACTTTGGAACTTGGTGGAAAGTCGCCAAACATTTTCTTCCGCGACATTGCAGATGAAAACGATGCGTTCTACGACAAGTGCCTTGAAGGCTTCAACATGTTCGCTCTTAACCAGGGTGAAGTTTGTACGTGTCCTTCACGCGCACTGATTGATGCACCTATCTATGACAAGTTCCTAGCTGACTGCATCGTTCGCACTAAGGCAATCACTCAAGGAAATCCATTAGATACCAACACAATGCTTGGTGCTCAGGTCTCCAATGACCAGATGGAAAAGATCCTTAGCTACATCGAAATCGGTAAGCAAGAAGGCGCAAAGCTAGCCCTTGGTGGCAAGCGCGCAGATCTTGGTGGCGATCTTGCAGGTGGTTACTACATCGAGCCAACGATCTTCGAAGGCAAGAACAGCATGAGAATTTTCCAGGAGGAAATTTTCGGACCTGTTATTTCCGTCGCGAAGTTTGATGGCTTCGAAGAAGCTATGGAAATTGCGAATGACACCTTGTATGGTTTGGGCGCAGGCGTCTGGACTCGCAAAATGAATACCGCATACCGTGCTGGTCGCGAGATTCAAGCCGGCCGTGTTTGGACAAACTGCTACCACGCCTACCCAGCACATGCTGCGTTCGGTGGATACAAGTCATCCGGTATCGGTCGCGAAAACCACAAGATGATGTTGGATCACTACCAGCAGACCAAGAACCTTTTGGTCAGCTATTCAGAAAGCAAATTGGGATTCTTCTAGGATCACCCAAATGCGGGAGGTCAATTGGCCTCCCGCATTTTTCTTTAACGGAGTAACGTGAACTTATGACAATTGCTTACAGTGGCTTGCCGCAGCGCATTGCTACCGCAGAGGCAGCAAATGAATTGTTGCGAAAACTGACAGCCAACAACGGTCCGTTGATGTTCCATCAATCTGGCGGTTGCTGTGATGGATCAGCGCCAATGTGTTACACCGCTGGCGAGTTTAGAGTCGGCGGCGCGGATGTCCTTCTTGGTGAACTAGTTATTGCTGGAATCACCGAACCAATCAAAGTTTGGATCTCATTGGAACAATTCGAATACTGGCGCCACACACACATAACAATTGATGCAGTTCCAGGTCGTGGTGGTGGTTTCTCACTTGAAACTCCTGAAGGCCTGCGGTTCATCATTCGATCTCGCTTGTTTACTGACGAGGAGTGGTTAATTCTGAAGAACGAGAAAGTTCACTTGGGCAATGGTGAATTAGTCTTCGTCGGATAAGAAAGACACAGGAAAAGGAAGTTTTTGGCAAGATACCTATTGGGGAAAAGTCACAAATTCAGAGTGATTTAGTTTAGTTAAGACCGTGCAATATTTTCGTGATACTTTTGCGTTGTGATAATGCGAATTATTCTTTCATTAGTACTTGCCGTCAGTGCAATCGTTGGAGCTTCGGCCCCAGCTTCCGCGGCTAAAGCAAAAGCAACCTTAACCGTGTCATCGGCTTCTGCTTTTCAGGGAAGCACAGCGACAGTGACTTTGACTGGAGCTGCTTACACGGGCAGTTACTGGGATATCGAGTATTACGCAGATGGCACTTGGAATGAATTTTGTTGGGGAAAATCAAAAACTAAACAAGGCGTACTCAAATGCGTTGGACCACTTCCTCTTGAAGGAAGCAATACTTTCCGAGCATCATGTGATTATTGTGGACCGTCCTTTGAAACAATATTTTCTAACAAGAAAGTTATCAAGGGAAATCCGGCTCCGGGAAGTCCAAAGAATCCAGTTGCAAAAGGTAAGTTTATGGACGTTGGCGAAAGCACTAAAAAGATAGGAGTACTGAAGTTAGCTTCTACTAACTGGAACGCGACAGTTGAGTTCTGCAGGAATTTTACTAATTATGATGTTTATATCTTTGGTTCTTCAACTGGTCCCTGCCGCACATCGAGTGTTAGACCTGAAATCTGTGAACCAACATGTGATGAATGGCAGGTGTTAGATGATAGATGGAAACCTCGTACTGCTGTACCAAACCCTTCTTATGCAAAAAAGCTTGTCTCGATTAAGTTAACTTACAAGCAAACTAGTTCAGGTAGCGGATACGTACCGGATTTAGAATTTCGCCAAGCCAATGGCAGCTATGTAGACAGTCTAGATTCCAGCGATTACCCAAGCTCCGAAGCGCCTGAAGGTCTCTATTTCTATGAAAAGACAATCAAGAATTCTGCAGTTTCTCGAACCGCTTACTTCGCAGTAGCCAAGAGTATTTCAAGCGGACATTTGGTCATCAGAGGTTATGACTTTGGTCGGTTTGCAACGAAAGGCCTGTATGAAGAAGCTTGGATGAAGACTAAATAGTTTGTCACAGAATTTGATAAGGATTGTGGTTTATTAATCACTCGTGGCTCGTTATAGACAAAGAATGGTTTACTCAAAGATGAAAAAGTTCATGTTAAGTGACCGTGAACTCGTTTTGGTGGGATAGTTTTCTATGAAAAAAAGAGATCCACTCCAAGTGTGGACTGCGAAAACTGGATTGCTCGCTATGGCTCTAGCACCACTATTTGCGATCTCTCCATACATCTTTGGAGCTCTCCTATCGGTGGCTTTTTGTGGACCAGATGCCAATGAAGGAAACTGTGGCTGGGCAGCGCTTCCTTGGTTTATGTTTTTTACGATCCCGGCAGCAGCATTGATGTTTATTGTTGGGGCAGTGATTTTAATCGTTTCATTGGTAAGAAAAAAAGACCAGCTGGACTAAGTAAAGGTTTACTTACAAAATTGACTAAAGCCAAAATCTCGCACAGTTTCATCTGTGCGAGATTTTGCTTTCTCTAGCCGCTGCTTAGTTTCACCAAAATATTCACCAGTAGACAATGCCCTGTTCACGTCGATTACTCGAACCGGAAGATTGTCACGAATAAATGTTGGCAATGCTTCAACACACGAAAATGAGAATTTTCCGTTTTCATCTTCTACAAATTCCCATCGCGTAACTAAGCCCTCGGATTTAGTGGTGGCTGGCTCTCTTTGAGCGGCAACGAAATTTCCGTGGCTATAAGAAACCACGGTGTTACCAAGCTGCGTGATCGGCTGCACTGAGTGAGTGTGCGAGCCATCAATCAAATCGATTTGCCCAGAATCAGCGAGCTCTTGCGCGACTGTAGTTTGATAGTCACTTGGCTCATTGGTGTATTCACTGCCCCAATGCATTTTGGCAATTACGATTTCTGCGCCAAGCGAACGTGCCTGTTTCGCTTCAGCAATTATTGATT
>JBIIAS010000009.1:0-21382 GCA_044239795.1 Candidatus Nanopelagicales bacterium
GAGTCCAGCGGCGGGAAATTCGTCAGGCTGGGGATTGCGGAAAAGAGCAAAAATGACCAACAGTCCGTGGCTAGCTCACTACCCAAGTGAGGTTCCAAAACAGCTTCCACCAGTTCCATTTGCAAATATGCCAGAGCTTCTTCGAACTGCAGCTAGCACGTATGAGAAGACCACTGCCTTCACGCAAGTTATGCCAAATGGCATGAATGGCTCACTGACTTATGCCCAGGTCGATCAGATGTCTGATCACTTTGCTAGTTACCTTCGCGAAGAACTAGGCCTTGCCGCAGGCGATCGTGTTGCGGTCCAGATGCCAAACTGCTTGAGTTACCCAATTGTTGCCTTTGGTGTCTTTAAAGCCGGTTGTGTTTTGGTCAATACCAATCCCCTATACACACCTACCGAAATGATTCATCAGTTCAGTGACTCAGGTGCAACCACCTTGGTAATCATCGACATGTTTGCTGGCCGTTTGCCGGAAGTTTTGGGTAAGACTCAAATCAAGAATGTTGTAACAGTAAAGATTTCGGAATATTTCCCACCAGTTGTTGGCGGAATCGTGCGAATGGTTCAAAAATTCTGGAGTAAGTCGCTTCCAAAGATTGAAGTTGGACACACAAAGTTTTCTTCAGCTCTTTCCCTGGGCAAAGCTAAGTATTCGAAAGAAAAAGTCAACAGTTACTCAGTTGGTTTGACCTCAGACAGTTTGGCGGCCTTGCAATACACCGGTGGCACTACTGGTGTTTCTAAGGGCGCAATGCTTAGCCATGGCAACTTGGTATCTAACACTTTGCAGATGATCGCCCATTGTGGCACTGGAATGCGTGCCGGTAAGGAAATAGTTCTTACCGCCCTGCCGCTGTATCACATCTTCGCTTTTACAGTTAACTTGTTGGGCTTCTACTACAACGGCGCTCGAAACATTTTAATTCCTTCCCCTCGCCCACCGAGCAATCTAAGACGCGCTTTTGATAACTACAAGATCACTTGGTTAAGCGGAGTTAATACTCTGTTTAATGCACTGCTAAATGAACGCTGGTTTCAAGATGCGCCACCAAAACATTTGCACGCATCTGCTGCTGGTGGAATGTCCCTTCAGGCATCAGTTGCGCAGCGTTGGCGCGAACTAACCGGAACTCCGATTGTTGAAGGCTATGGCTTGACCGAGTCATCCCCTGTTCTAACTTTCAACCCACTAACTGGAATGGCAAAAGATGGAACCACTGGCATTCCAGTTCCATCAACCGAAATCAAGTGCATAGATGACAATGGCAACGAAGTTGCATTCGGCGAACCAGGCGAAGTTGTCGCCCGTGGACCACAGATCATGCTTGGCTACTGGCAACGACCAGAGGAAACTGCAAAAGCACTTAAAGATGGTTGGCTGCACACAGGCGATGTTGCTGTGATGGATACCGATGGTTACTTGACAATCGTTGATCGCACTCACGACATGATCATCGTAAGTGGCTTCAATGTTTATCCAAATGAAGTCGAAGAACAGATTGCTGCCGTGCCTGGGGTGCTTGAAGTTGGCGTAATTGGAGTGCCAGACGAGAAGTCTGGCGAGCGGGTTCGCGCCTACATAAAGGCAACCGTCCCTGGCCCAAGCAAGGAAGAAATCGTTGCTCATTGTAGAACCAACCTGGCTGCATACAAGATCCCGCAAGACGTGATGTTTGTGGAAGATCTTCCAAAGAGTCCTATTGGAAAGATTCTTCGCCGCACTCTCCGCGATGAGGCAATCGGTAAAACTTCTAACAACGACGCAAGCAAGGGAGCTTAGTCATGCGCACATTCATAAGCCTGGCAGAAGAAGTTGCCAACGAAGCTACTGTCGTAAATGAGTTTGAGCAGACGCTGCTGAGAATCTTCATTCTCACCATCATGTTTGGTCTTGGCGCCGGCTTGACTCCAAAAGACTTCTCTCTAGCCCTACGGCGACCTTGGGGACTTTTTATTGGCTGGATAACCCAGTTCGGAATCATGCCACTTACTGCATATGTCCTGATAGTCACCGTTCTATTCCCATTCTCAAATAGCACCGACATTATGTTGGTCGCATTAGGTGCGTTGATTATGGGTAGTGTTCCAGCGGGTACGACTTCGAACCTGTTCACTTACTTCTCCAAGGGCAACCTGGCACTGAGCGTAACTATGACAATTAACTCAACTCTGTGGGCATTCATCATGACTCCAGCCATGCTATTCATCTACTCAAGGCTCATTGGTCTCGATGAGTCGCTGACTGTTGAGTTCAGTGAACTTGCACTCGTTATTGTTGGCTTGATCATTCCGGTCGCACTTGGAATGCTGCTTCGCAAATTCAGCTCAAATGTTGGCGCAGTCCTAGAACTAGTTGGAAGTGTCGTCGGCTTACTATTCATTCCGTTCTTGATCGCTATCTGGGTGCCTCGCAACTGGGAGTTGTTGCTCACAACAGATTGGCCAACATATGTTGTGGCAATTGGCCTAGGTTTGGTTGGTATTACCGTTGCGTACTACATTTCCAAGCTGCTCAAGTTGCATCCGATGAATGCCAGAACCATTGCACTTGAGACTGGAATCAACAACGGACCTTTGGCTATCGCTGTGATCGTTGCCGTTTACATCGACAATCCTGGTGTAGACAAGATCCTCTTGGTTCCAGCGCTTTACTCACTGTTCATCGTCATCATTTCAACTTTGGTGACACTGGTATTCAGGCGAGCAAATCTTGCAGAAGAACAGAAGATTCCAAACCTGCTCTAGATGAGATTGGTTATTACTTAGTTTCCTCTGACGAGAAACTTTGCATGAGTAACCCAATTACTACTAGCACCAATCCGATTGCCAAATTTAGAGTCATTTCCTCGTTGAGGACAAGTACACCTAGCACTGCTGCGGTTACAGGATCAGCCAGCATCATGGTGGCTGCTACCCCAGGAGAAATGCCACGCAGACCGAAAATCTGCATGGCATTTGCTAATCCCATTGTGAATACACCGAGGTAAAGGGAAAGCAAAATTGCTTGAGAGTTCCACTGAACTTGAACAAAGTCATTTCGAACAATGAAGAACAATCCAATTGATCCAAGTAGATAAGCCATCCCGGGTAGCTGCATTGGATGTCCACCGGCACGAACTTCAATCTTCGCGGCATTGATGTAGCCACCAATTCCAGTTCCTGCTGCAACTGCGTAGAGCAGTCCGGTGGCATCATTCGTTTCTAGTTCACCTACCGATGCAATAACAAGCCCTGTTAGCGCGATGCTCGTGGAAACAATCCATATCAAAGTTGGGCGTTCCCGTAGCGCCAACCAGGCCACTATCCCGGCGGAAATCGGAATGCATCCAACCGTTATCAATGCTGCGGTTGCTACGCCGGTGCGTTCAACGGATGCAAAGAAGAAGGCTTGGTAACTGGCAGAAGATGCAGCCATGATCCAGATGCCAGGACGCTTTAGTAATTTTGGCAGTCGCCTTAGTTGCCCCCCAAAGAATGGAGCCAACAGCAAAAGAGTCAGTGCACCCAATGCCAAGCGGACAAATCCAACTACCGGAGCAGTGCTATTGAATGAATAAAGAGCAACAGCAGTTCCGGCAGTGCCTGCCAGTCCATTTCCAAGGAGTGAAAGACTTGCTGAACGCCCCACCAATTGGCTGGAGTCACGGGAGTGTTTAGACATCTAAAGCGACTCGGCCCTGGCAATAACGCACGTCTTTATCCTATTTGTTACTTGAATGCCTTGAAGTCTCTATCGACTTTAAAACGATTTACTACAAAACAAGTGGTCTTGCATTTGCTGAAATAGGAATCGACAATGTTGAACTACCGTTTAAATATGCATCTGCATAAGCCGCGGCGGACCTGCCTTCGGCAATCGCCCACACGATTAGTGACTGTCCGCGGCCAGCATCGCCTGCGACAAATACACCTTCAACATTTGAGGCAAATGAGTCATTCCGACTAAAGTTTCCTCGATCAAGATCCAGATTTAGCTGTTCAGTCAAAACTTGAGTCTCAGGTCCAGTAAAACCCAGTGCCAAGAAGACAACATCGGCTGGGATCACACGAGATGAGGAATCCTGCGCAATGAATTTAGCTCCATCGAATTCCACATCTACAATCTCAATTCCGCTTAAGGAATCTTCTCCCAAGAACTTAGTGGTTGAAATTCCATAAACTCGCGAGCCACCTTCTTCGTGAGCAGAGGTAACTTTATACAGCAAAGGATGAGTCGGCCATGGAGCATTTGCTGATCTCGTGATACCTGGCTTTGGCATAATTTCCAGTTGTGTGACGGACGCTGCACCTTGACGCAGTGCGGTTCCCAGGCAATCTGCACCAGTGTCGCCGCCACCGATAATTACAACATTCTTTCCTTTGACATCAATTTTCTCTGAGCTGTATTCGCCATAAGTGGTGCGATTTGCCGATGGTAAATAATCCATTGCTTGATAAATTCCACTGAGATTTCTCCCTGGGACATTTAAATCTCGAGGTATTGCAGCACCAACTGCCAGAATCACGGCATCATAACGAGAACGCAATTCACTTGCTGAAATATCTACGCCTACGTTCACACCAGTTCTAAACTTCACTCCCTCGGCCTGCATTTGCATTAGCCTACGATCGATATGGCGCTTTTCCATTTTGAAATCAGGAATTCCATAACGCAACAATCCACCGATTCGGTCGGAACGCTCATAAACTGCTACCGTATGTCCGGCTCTCGCCAACTGCTGAGCCGCAGCCAATCCTGCGGGACCCGATCCAACCACGGCGACCGTCTTGCCGCTTAATCTTTCTGGTGGGATTGGTTGGACATAATCCGCATCCCAAGCTCGATCGATTATCGAAACCTCGACTTGTTTGATTGTTACAGGGTCGCCTGAAATTCCAACTACACAAGCAGATTCGCATGGCGCTGGACATAGCCTGCCTGTGAACTCAGGGAAATTATTAGTTGCATGCAACCGCTCTGAAGCCAGTCTCCAGTCATCGGTAAAAACTAAGTCATTCCATTCCGGAATCAGATTGCCAAGTGGGCAAGCATTATGGCAAAACGGAATTCCACAATCCATGCATCTGCTTGCCTGTTTGCGAACCGAGCCTGAATCAAACTCTTGGTAGACCTCGCGCCAGTCTTGGATTCGCACATCAACTGGTCGTCGCTTTGGGTGCTGTGCCGGCACGTCCATAAATCCTCTTGGATTAGCCATTCTTTGTCCCACTTACTGCAAACAGTTTCATAACTTCCAAATTTGGGTCTAGTCCGTCGCTGATTGCTCGCGACTGCAACTGAAGTACCCGTTGATAATCAGTTGGCATGACTTTTGTTAGTCGCTCAGATTGGGTAATCCAGTTACTCAATAGATCTTTGGCAACCTTTGAATCAGTTTCCCGAACGTGCTCACTAAGAAGCACATGCAATAACTCTCGGTCTTTTGCATCCAAAGTCTGCAGCGTGACCATACCAAGATTTACCTTAGGTTTTTGAAGGTCTAATACGTATGCGACTCCACCTGACATACCAGCAGCAAAGTTTCTGCCAGTTCCTCCGAGTACGACGACGGTTCCGCCTGTCATGTATTCGCAGCCATGGTCACCAATACCTTCAGTGACGAGCGTGGCACCAGAATTTCGAACTGCGAATCTTTCACCAGCCCGACCCTGTAGCAAAATCTTTCCCGAGGTTGCGCCATAGCCAATGACATTCCCAGCAATTATGTTGTCTTCTGCGATGAAATTTGCACTTGTCGAAGGGCGAATCACAATCTTTCCGCCCGAAAGGCCTTTACCAACATAGTCGTTTGCATCACCATTGAGTCGTAATGTGATGCCAGAAGGCAGGAATGCGCCAAAGGATTGCCCAGCTGAGCCAGTGAATTTAATTTGAATAGTGTCCTCAGGTAGACCCTGGCCACCCCAACTACGCGTGACTCGCGAACCTAGCATTGTGCCAACAGTTCGATTCACATTTCTAATTGAAAATTCTGCAGATACTGGTTCGGCTTTGTTGATTGCTGGTGCACAAACCTCTATCAGTTTGTTGTCGAGCGCATCAACCAACCCATGATCCTGCAGCTTGGTTTGCCTCAAGCTCACAGAGCCAAGTTCTATAGGTGTATGGAAAATTGGAGACAAATCTATTCCTTGCAACTTCCAATGTTCAATAGCAGCTACTGTATCTAGCAAATCAACGCGACCGACAGCTTCATCTAAACTCCGCAATCCAAGTTCTGCCAATATCTCTCTAACTTCTTGGCCAATGAATTCAAAGAAGTTAACCACATGATCAGCTTGTCCTTCGAATCTTTCGCGCAACTTTGGATTTTGGGTTGCTACGCCTACGGGACAGGTATCTAGGTGGCAAACTCGCATCATGATGCAGCCCATGACAACTAGTGGTGCGGTTGCGAAACCATACTCCTCCGCACCTAAGAGTGCTGCGATAACAACATCGCGCCCAGTCTTTAATTGCCCGTCGGCTTGCACCACAATTCGATCTCGAAGGCCATTCATCAACAAGGTTTGTTGCGTTTCCGCTAAACCAATTTCCCATGGAGCTCCAGCATGTTTCAGGCTGGTCAGTGGGGATGCCCCGGTTCCGCCATCATGACCTGAAACCAGAACAACGTCGGCATGTGCCTTGGCTACTCCAGCAGCCACGGTTCCAATTCCAACTTCCGAAACCAATTTCACATGAATTCGGGCTTCATCGTTTGCATTCTTTAAATCGTGAATCAACTGAGCCAAGTCTTCAATGGAATAAATGTCGTGATGAGGTGGTGGTGAGATTAATCCGACGCCTGGTGTTGAGTACCTAGTCTTGGCGATCCATGGATAAACCTTGTGGCCTGGCAGCTGGCCACCTTCTCCGGGCTTTGCTCCTTGTGCCATCTTGATTTGAATGTCATCGGCATTTACCAAATATTCGCTGGTGACCCCGAATCGTCCCGAAGCAACCTGTTTAATTGCGGATCGTTTTGAGTCACCGTTTTCTTCCCTGACGTAGCGCTCCGGATCTTCCCCACCTTCACCAGTATTGCTTTTTGCGCCGATTCGATTCATGGCAATTGCCAAAGTCTCATGTGCTTCTTGACTAATTGATCCATACGACATCGCGCCCGTTGAAAATCTCTTTACGATTTCCGATACTGGTTCAACTTCCGATATGGGTACAGCAGCATTTTCTTCGGACTTGAACTCAAAGAGCCCACGAAGTGTCATAACTTTTGCAGCTTGTTCATTAACACGATCTGTGTACTGACGGAAAATCTCAATTTTGCCACTTCTAGTTGCGTGCTGAAGTCTAAAAATTGTTTCAGGGTCAAACAAATGAGGTTCGCCTTCTCGGCGCCATTGATATTCACCTCCCACATTCAATGTGCGATGTGAAGGAGAGATTCCAGTGGTTGGATATGCTTGGGCATGTCGCATTTCGCACTCTTTCGCGATTACATCCAAACCAATTCCGCCCAATCGAGATGGCGTACCAGTAAAATACTTGTCAACCAGATCTTGCGAAAGTCCGATTGCTTCAAAAACTTGCGCGCCAGTGTAAGAAGCGGTCGTAGAAATGCCCATTTTGCTCATGACTTTGAGCAAGCCTTTTCCAAGGCCCTTAACTAAGTTGCGTACCGCAATTTCTGGTTGCACCCCAGTAACAACACCGGTGCGAACTAGATTTTCCACTGACTCCATTGCTAGATAAGGATTAACTGCGGCAGCTCCGTACCCAATGAGGAGCGCTACGTGATGAACTTCTCGGACATCTCCTGCTTCAATTATCAGTCCGACTTTGGTGCGATTACGTTCCCTAATCAAATGATGATGAACTGCTGCAGTCAGCAGTAAAGAAGGAATAGGTGCTAATTCCGACGAAGAATCCCGGTCGGAAAGCACAATCAGGCGTTCGCCTTGGGCAACAGCATTAGAAACTTCGACAAAAATTTCTTCAATTCTTGCTTCGAGAGCTTCTGGTCCCCCGCGAACGTTGTATAACCCTGAGATCTTTACCGAGGCCAGTCCAGGAAGATTTCCATCTCTATTTATATAGATGATCTTGGCTAACTCATCGTTATCTATAACTGGAAACGGCAAAGTTAGCTGCAAGCAGTGCGCTGCAGATTCAGTCAGTAAGTTCACTTCTGGCCCTGTTGAGGTCGATAGCGAAGTGACTAACTCTTCTCTAATGGCATCAAGTGGTGGGTTAGTCACCTGCGCGAACAACTGAGTAAAGTAATCGAACAATAACCTCGGCCGCTCACTCAAGATCGCGATTGGTGTGTCGGTTCCCATCGAACCTATTGCTTCACCACCATCACGCGCCATTGGGGCAAGCAAGATTCTTAGTTCTTCTTCGGTATACCCAAAAGTTTGCTGGCGACGAATAACCGACCCTGGGGTATGGACGATGTGCTCGCGATCTGGCAAGGAAGAAAGATTTACATTTCCTTCTTTAACCCATTTTCCATAGGGAGCACTTTGAGCCAGCTCTTGCTTAATCTCTTCATCTTCGATGATTCGTCCCTGGGCTACATCAACTAAAAACATACGGCCTGGTTGCAGTCTTCCTTTTCGGATAACTGTCTCTTGCGGGATATCAAGTACACCAGATTCTGAGGCGAGCACGACTAACCCGTCGCTAGTTACCCAGAATCGGCCCGGCCTTAAGCCATTACGATCAAGGACTGATCCAATCAATGTGCCATCAGTAAAGGAAACATTTGCCGGGCCGTCCCATGGTTCCGTCAAATTGGAATGGAATTGGTAAAAATCTCTTACAGCTGGATCAAGATCTTTGTGGTTTTCCCAAGCCTCAGGGATCAGCATCAGCATTGCATGAGGCAAGCTTCGTCCACTTAAATGCAGCAACTCAATAACTTCATCGAGAGAAGCTGAGTCACTTCCACCTGGCGGGCAAATTGGAAAAATTCGGGAAATGTCACCAGGAATCAATTCTGTTCCCAGTTGTGACTCTCGAGTCTTCATCCAATTTCGGTTTCCATTAATGGTATTGATCTCGCCATTATGCGCGATGTACCGATAAGGGTGCGCCAACGGCCAAGATGGAAATGTGTTTGTTGAAAATCTTGAGTGAACTAATCCAATTGCGCTTGCAAAACTTTGATCTGATAAGTCTGGGAAGAAAGGCTCCAACTGCTTTGTCGTGAGCATGCCTTTATAAACAATGGTTCGGGAAGAAAGAGATGAAAAATAGATTCCTAATTCATGTTCCGTGCGCTTACGTAAAACATAAGTTAATCGGTCAAGGTTTAACCCAGCTTCTGCATTTTTTCCCTTAACAAACAACTGTTCAAACTCAGGCATAACACTAAGCGCAGTGGGCCCGATGCCATCGGGATTCGCGGGCACTTTTCGCCAGCCAAGAATCAATAAACCTTCCTGCTCAGCAATTTCAGAGATTCTTGTCTTTACAAGATCCCGACTAGCTGTATCTACGGGCAAGAACGAGATACCAGCCGCATACTCACCCGATTCAGGCAGCGAAAAAGCTACTTGCTTGCGAAAGAACCCATCGGGTATCTGAGTTAGGATTCCTGCACCATCGCCAGAATTAACCTCAGATCCACTAGCACCGCGATGATCAAGGTTTCTAAGTGCTTCGAGGGATCTTGAAACAATGTCATGACGTTTCTCGCCAGTTAAGGTCGCTAGCCAGGCTACTCCGCAAGCATCGTGCTCAAAACCGGGTTCATACAGTCCATTTGACCTTTGACCACTGGAATTGGGCGCAACTTGCTCATGATTAACCATGAGCACCACACACCTTAGGCTGCTATATGAAACTAGAACTCTTATATTTGCGTAAATCCAAGTATCTGCAACTTGAAGCAGTATTCTACCCATTCGCATTAAATTAACAAAACGCAACCTGGTTGTAACAAATGGAATTTTCCAAATCGCTAGCATTGGGGCATGAACATTGAACTAGTGCAACAAATCGCTAAAGAGTACTTTGGCATAGCTAGTAGTGCCATTCCCCTTGCTGGAGAACGAATTTGAATATCAAATAAACCTCAGTCACAGGGATCAGCAAATTGAGTTTGAGGCAACATCTCTCTTATGAACACCTTCTGGCATGAGGTATTCCCTGTTCGGTACCATCACCTGAAGAATCATTGTCGAAAACCAGAGGCCCTGGCTCATCGTGATTGATGAGCCAGGGCCTCTTTGATTTAGCAATTTTTTAATTGACGACCTTTACCACTTTTACCGTTCTTGCAAGTGGTAAGAAATTGGCATTGCCTGCCTGTGTAAGGGTTACGGTGCAATTTCCGGCCTTGACTCCAGTTACAACAAAGTTGTTTCCAGATGTCGTTAGCTTGCAGGTTGACGCAGGTGTTGCTGTCGCAACCATCAACTGATTACCACCACTTGTGAACTTACTAAAAGTGATCTCCCCCTTTGCTTTGACACTATTAGCAATGGCTGGCGCTGCTTGTGCTCCCTTACCAACTGTGATGGTCTTCACTGTGCTTGGCAGCGCAGTGTATGAATCATTTCCAGCTTGGGTAAGAGTTACCGTGCATGTACCAACCGCTTTGCCTGTCACACGGATGTTGTTTCCAACAGTCGCAACGGTGCAAACGCCAGTTGTGGTTGAGCTAGCGGTCATAGGCAATCCCTGAGCGGTGTTCTTGCTGAAGGTAATTGACGCATTCACTGCAACATTGGCGGCGACAGTCGGGGCTGTTTGTGGATCCTTGATAGCAACCTCAGCTGATTCAGCATTCACCAACCCATTGCCATCAACAATCGGCCATCCTGCTAGTCCAGCACGATCCTGGATCTCAACTGCACTGTCAGTTGTACCAACCGCGAAGGCCTTGTACTTCTTTCCAGCAACTAGGTCGGCATTTGGACGGATTGTTGCCGTCTTCACGAACTCAAGAGGTGACAAGTCGTAGTTCTCGTCCGATGTCTTTGCAAGACATGGGATTACAGCTTGACGAGCATTCTTGCATTCGATTGTGGCAGCTACTGCATTTCCAATTAGTGCACCCGCATTGTTAACTTCCTTGATTCCAATTGTGCTGGAAGAGACTCCCGATACTAACTCGTTGAAAGTTAGCGTGAATACAGGCTTCTTCTTGTTGGTGCTATCTACGCCAAATCCAACTGTCGGTGCAACTACGTCACTTCCCGGGATGGCTCCAGTATTTGAAGTCAAAGCTGCCTGACGACAGTAACTCTGTTCAGTAGACCCTGGCACGCCTGCGTTTCCAACCGGCAATGGGAAGAAGCCAGCATCAAGCATCGCGCCTTCAATCTGTCCACGAACATCGAAACTGTTGATCGGATCTTTCATCCCAGCAGTCTTTGTGGAGCATAAGAAGCCGTGGATTGGATCCATGTAGTTACGTGTTGCCTGATTTGGGTACTGGTAGCCAAAGAACAACTGGCGTGCATAAATGTATTGCCTGCCAGCAATTGTCGAAGCAGTTGCTATTACTGCTGGCGCATCTACACCTGATACTGGTGCATCTGCTCTTGCACTTAGCAGGCGATCCAAGAACCCAGTTGTCTTCGTTGAGTTACCAGAAAGTTGCGGGTTGCCGTCATCATCCAAACCACCAAGAGCAGTTGTGTACTTTCCAACGGAGTAGAAGTACATCGCGTTTGTTACAACATCGGTGTTTACTCCATCCTCTTCAAGGCGATCTACGATCCAAGTTGCGTTGTTTTCTGGAATCGAGCGAAGACCTTTCTCGTCTGTAGTGAAGAAGTCACCAGTGAGAGGGTTTACTTTCGTTAGGAATTCTTCTCCCGCACCAGTTCCGAGTGCTGCTAATGAATCCCAAGCCTGACGAGTTCCTGACGTATCTGGAACTGTGTAAACAGCAATCGGTGTGCAAGCCTTATAGGCATCTGACTCTTTATAGCCTGCACCCTTTGCTGCATCTGCCTCAGCAATCCACTTAACCTCATCAAACTTACCGCCAGTTACATAGTCTGCGTTTGAGCCATCTGCAACGTCCGCTAGGCCTGACAATGTAAGGTCAATAGTGGCCCAGCATTTTGTGTTTCCCTTGTAAATATCGGAAACTTGCTGCTTTCTAAGTTCCGTCACATTCGATGCTGGCGTGGCAAATGGAGCATCTGCTCCGATTTTAACCTGATCAAATACAAAGGCACCAAGAGCATCTGCAGCGTATGCAATGGAACGTTGATCTGTAGCACGCACACCGGAGCTGGATGAGCGGAAGTAATCCGCTTGCACGGTTCCTTGTGTGCCTTGGTTCCATCTTGCCACGTGGTCACGACCACCGCTAGAACCAATGAAGTAGTATTCAGCAGCTAAATCACGATCATAGTTTGCAAATCCAGGTGCTTTACCTGGCTTGTTATTAATCTCTGGGTTACAGGCCATGTCGAACAACTGGATTCCACCCTGGTTCGATGGAAGCGCCTGGGTTAGGCATCCTGGTGCCCGATTAAAGATTGTTGCGAGGTCTTGGTGAAGCGGGAAAGTTGTGTCAGAACCTGATCCGAAGATCATTGTCGCTTTTCCATTTGAGAAAAACTCTTGGGTTCCTGCAGGGGCTTCAGCTGGGATGGTGGCATTTGCCGGTGTCACCAGTGTGGCGGAAAGTGCAACGGACAAAAGCCCAACTGCAAACTTTCCAGTTTTTCCTATGTTAATGAGCATTACAGCTCCTTCATCTAATGGATGGAATTACCATCACCCACACTGTGATAGATCTAGGTTGCTACTCGAATAATGAAACTTGTCAAGCGCGTGAAATAAAAGTGAACTTTATCTGAATGAAACTTTTAGAGAACTGGCGGTAGAAATTCGAACAAGACACGGGCCACCAAAATGCTCTGAGCCAAGAAGATCGGAAGGAATATCGCATAGACAGTAACTTTCGAAAAATACATTTTTGCGATCCTGAATCCAACTCCTACGGCTGCGATTACGCATAACACCAAAACTAATTCGGCAAGCGGAAAGCTATCATCCCCCATAGGGTGGGTAGCGAGCCAGCTCGGATTTTGTGGGTAGTCAATGTAAGGCTTTCCAGTCAAAACTGCAGTTACCGCCAGCATCGAGGAAGCCAGTATTTTAGGGTTTCCAGTAACTAAAGTAATTCTGTTGTCATTTGATGCGCCAAGTGGGCCATTTATTAGTGGCTCAAGTTCGGTGTTTACCGCGTACTCTGACCTTCCCTGAATCGTCGATACCAAAATCAAATCGCCAGATTCTAGTGATGTTAGATCTTTAAATGGAGCTCCAAAAGCTGCACTTCGCCCCACTAAAATCGCATTACCCTCTTGACCTAAACCGCTGGTTCCAAACATATGCCCGATTGCTCGTGCTGTTTCAATGCTGCTACTCCCCTCTACAACGATGGCCTGCAATCCAAGTTTGGGTATCTCAACAATTGCGATCGGGGATCCTTGCGCAAATGCCTGACTAGGAAGGGGGCTTAAGTCAGGGGTTCCTGCAGCAGAGGCTGCCTGCGTAAAGCGCTCTGCAAGCTCTTTTGTGAGAGCGCTTTGGTCGCGCTGATAAGTTGAAGGGCCAATCAAAAATGGGATTATTACCATCGCAGCCAATATGGATAACAAAACGTACTTTCCAATACCAGAAATGGATTGCCTTAAAACTTGGCTAAAACTGCCTTGTGGTGATGAAACAGATTCAGGTTTCCTAGTGCTGGTCTCACTTACTTCTGCAAAAACACTCACTTGCCATGCCTCACAGTGGAAACTGCCGACCCCACAAAAAGTCCTAGGATAAGAAAAATCAAGATTCGAGGAAGTGGACTGCCAACAGCTTGCGAATCCGTAAATGCTGAAAGTCTTATGGCTTCCGTCACGACACCTGGAGAGTTTCCAGATTCAGTTGCAGTAACTCCTGAGTCAAAATTGCCTGTGGATCCCGTTGAACCAGAATTGAAATTAGGAACTGCGGATTCGTCAACGCTTTCATCAGTTTCGGTTGGAGTTGGCGTTGGAGTTGGCGTTGGAGTTGGCGTTGGAGTTGGCGTTGGAGTTGGCGTTGGAGTTGGCGTTGGAGTTGGATCTACGTCTTGCCCTATCGACTTAGAAATTTGTACTGCAGACGACGAAAGTTCACGTGGTAGAGGTGCGTATCCAGAAGGAAGATACTTGCTGTCCTGACCTTCCCAAACAACCCATGAGATAAATGATTCAAAAGTTTTAATGCGTGCATCACCTTTGTCCAATTTTGGGAGTACCAAGCTAGTGATTACAGTCAAAGGATATGCATTAACGTCTGAAGGAGTGTAATCAAATTCATAGGACCCGTCTTCAGATAAGGTCGCTTCTTCGTAGGCTGCAGTCAATGCCGCTGGGGTTGGCCTTGTCCCTATACCTGTTGAAGGGTCTACGATCGTGACACTGGGAAGAGCTGAAAACTCTGCGCCCGCACTGGACGAATACCCAATCCAAGCAAACCTTGGATCTGCCATAGGATCCGATTGTGGGTCGCCAGTAGAAACGAGACTTAGAACTTTCGGTTCACCAGAAACTGGATTCACAGCCGGGATTGCTGGGAAGATGTCCGTTGGTCCCGAAGTGAACTCCCCATTTCGCCCGCCCTGGCTATAAACTGAAGGCTGTGTCTCATGGAAAAACTCAGTGACTGAAAGGGTCGCAGCAGATTGATCAGCTCGAACTGCGACGAAAAGGTTAATTGGCATAGAAATTCCTGGATTCAAAGCTCGAACTTCAGGAGTGTCAAGTGACGTTTGTTGTCCAGTGAAAATGCGAGTCAAAATTTCGGGGGTTAACTTTAAGTTCTCCACTCTTTCCCCCGAATTAGTGTCTCTGACATTGAATATGAAAGAAATTCCGGACAAGGCAATCGGAGCAAGTCCTGCAACTTCATTAATAGCGGCATCTCCAGAGCAGGCCCCAGTTCTAAGTGACTGGTCAGTCATTGCAAAATCTACAAGCCCACAATTAAAGGCATTCACGCCAAATTGGTCACTTTCGGCAACGTAATCCACAGACACTGATACTGGACTCTCACAAATCACTGGACCCCAGAGAGCAAAGGCCCTTGCCATCGAGGCGGTTCCTTTTCCGGTTACTGGACCTGATAAGTCTTTGGGGCAACCACCCGAATCCTGCAAAAACCCAAGATTAGCCAGAGCCTTGCTAGCCGAATTGCTGACCAGAGAAGCCCTGATTTCGCACAAATTTTCAGAATCGCACCGCATGAAAGGCGCACCTGGCACTCTTACATCCAAACCGTTCGTTCTAGTTACTGCGTAAATAAAACTTCCATTGCCATCAACGTTGGTCGTAAAGTAGGCAGTACCACCACAGTCCTTAGCCAGTTCCGAACCGCGCACGCACTGCTGTAGTTTCACGAGTTCATTCGGCGCAAATCCTGTGACAGAAACGATAATTCTCTGGCTGTGTTCAAGCTGAACACTGGTCGAAAGTTCAATCTCAGGATTGCCAGTGGCCTTCGAAGGAATTGCAAAAAACCCAATCGTCAGAGCCAGAAGTAGCAGAGATGAAATCAATCCTTTGACAAGGCTGGAACGCATGGGCACACCATAACTGTCAACGATCGCCACGCCGAGGTCAAGTCAGAAATGACGAATTAACTGTTAGTTAACCAAAAGTAAATCTCGCATATAGTTTTACGTAATCCGCCGATCAGATTGGTGAGAAAAGTTGAGGTATGTCTGAAACCCGGTCCAACGCTTTTCATCGTTCAGAGGAATTGGAGCCAGACGAGCCTCGGGCTTTGGAGCGATCCTTAACGAGACAGGATCGGGTTTATGAGGCGGCGGCCGTCGCTGGTGGACTCAGCACTTTAGTTATTTTGGCGTTCATTGGCATCTTTCTCTTTGTGCGTTCATCTCTTGTCTTTTCCGAGGTTGGCTGGGGGTTTTTCACTTCATTGTCGTGGCGCCCCGATGCTTCACCAGCTGAATTCGGCATTGTTTCGATTTTGTACTGGACGGTGATTATTTCCATCATCGCCCTTGCAATAGCGACTCCCATATCAATTTTGACTGCACTGTTTCTCGTCGAGTATTCACCTCGCAAACTCCGCGCTCCACTTCGAACTCTGGTTGATCTGTTGGCCGCAATTCCATCTCTGATTTATGGGCTTTGGGGACTTTTCTTCCTGCAGCCACATTTAGTTGGTGTTGCTCGATGGCTCAGTGACTACGCGAGCTTTATTCCAATCTTTCGGGTCAGTGAGCCCACCTTTACCGGATCTGCTTTCATAGTTTCGGTGGTACTGGCGTTGATGATTTTACCGATCATCACAAGTATCGTTCGAGAAGTTCTCGAACAAACGCCGCCGGGTGAGAAAGAAGCTGCCTTGGCTCTAGGTAGCACAAGATCGGGAATGGTTCGCAGTGTAATGTTGCCATTTGCACGCGGTGGAATTATCGGCGGCTCGATGCTTGGATTGGGTCGGGCACTTGGAGAAACCATTGCGGTTGCAATTATCTTGAGCCCTAGCCTGATTATCAGCCCAAGGATCCTTGAGACCGGAACCAACTCGATTGCGAGTCTAATTGCTCTAAAGTTCGGAGAGGCTGACGAGTTGTCACTATCTGCGTTGATGGCAGCAGGCCTCACACTCTTTGCATTAACTCTCACAGTGAATTTCATCGCCTCGTTTGTGGTAGCTCGTTCAAGGTCAGGAGCCGGTGTTGACGCTTAGTTTTTCTCAAACAGTTGATGCGAATGCAACAATGGATGAGCCACGCGCGCTAAGGAACTGGCGCATAGATGACTTTTCTTTGCTTATCGGGTGTGCTCTAGCCGCAACTTCAGCGACCTGGATAATCTATACAGCTCTTACTCCTGCTTCCGGGAAAACTGGCTTCTTTGTTATTTCTTACGTTGTTTTTTTGCTTATGTATTTGGGTGCCTGCGCCATTGAGCTTGGAAAACAAAATGCCTTTGATAACGTCTGGACCGTGTTAACTTGGTCCGCTGCACTGCTGTTACTTGCACCACTAACCACAATTTTACTTTACGTAATCATTAAAGGCTTTGCTGGATTGAATTTAGAGTTTTTTACTTCAGACTTGAGTTCAACTGGAACGCTTGATAGTGGCGGTGGCGCATCCGCCGCCATCATCGGAACACTACAACAAGTATTGATTGCAGTCTTAATTTCGGTACCACTTGGTATTTTAACTGCAGTTTATCTGAACGAAGTTAGAGGCAAATTCCGTCGCCCGGTTCGAATGTTTGTGGACGCGATGAGTGGAATTCCATCGATTGTTGCAGGGCTTTTCATTTATGCAGTTTGGATTATCGCGCTTGGGAATACTTTCTCAGGTTTCGCTGCAGCTCTTGCACTCTCTATCTTGATGCTGCCAACAATTACAAGGACAGCGGAAGAAGTTTTGCGCTTAGTGCCAGATGGTTTACGGGAGGGCGCACTGGCTTTAGGTGCAACCCGATGGAAAACGACCTACCAAGTAGTAATGCCAACAGCAGCAAGCGGTTTAATTACCGCAGTCGTGTTGGGAGTTGCGCGCGCCGTCGGAGAAACTGCGCCCCTAATCATGACGTCATTTGGATCCACAGCGATGAATTCAAATCCGTTCAATGGGGCACAGGATTCCTTACCACTTTTTGTTTTTAGACTCGTTGCCAATCCATTTGAGGCACAGCAGCAACGTGCATGGACGGGTGCCCTTGTGCTGGTAATGGTTGTTTTAGTCCTGTTTACAATCGCTCGAATTCTGGGAGCAAGAGCTTCAGGAAAAAGGAGATAGCAAATGTCAGTCGTTTCAAAAGTTCAGGGTTTTGATGGGTCATCAGCCCCCTCAGGAACTTTAATTGCAGAAGCGGTTAGTTGTTGGTTTGGCGAACGCAAAGTCTTGGATCGGGTAAGCCTTGACATGCGTCCACTCACCGTGACTGCTCTAATCGGTCCATCCGGCTGTGGCAAGTCAACGTTTCTGCGATCCCTAAATCGAATGCATGAACTTGTACCTTCAGCACGGTTTGCTGGACGGGTTTTGCTAGACGGTGAAGACATTTACGATCCATCTGTGCGCGCGACTACCACCCGCAGGCGAGTTGGCATGGTGTTTCAAAAGCCAAATCCATTTCCATCAATGTCTATTCGTGACAACATTCTTTCGGGGCGCAAGTTATCTGGAATGGATACACCAAACTCTGATGAGGTTGTTGAAACTTCTCTGATGCGCGCTGGGCTTTGGAAAGAAGTGCGAGACCGTCTCGACTCTGCCGGTGGTGCGCTGTCGGGTGGCCAGCAACAGCGACTTTGTATAGCAAGGTCGCTTGCAGTTGATCCAGAAGTTTTACTTATGGATGAGCCTTGCTCAGCCCTTGACCCAACTTCGACCATGAGAATTGAAGAGACAATTGCCGAGATATCAGATCGTGTGACTGTTGTAATTGTTACTCACAACATGCAACAAGCTCAGCGGGTTTCACAACAATGCGCTTTCTTCCTGGCGGCTGAAAATCAACCTGGGTACATAGTTGAAGTTGGGGACACGAAGAAAATGTTCAATAATCCAGATGACTCAAGAACCGAAGACTACGTGAATGGAAGATTTGGGTAATGACAATGAAAACAATGAAAATCGCTTTAAGTTTAATTTTGTCGCTTGCTGCTTTGGTACCACTCTCTGCTGCGCAAGCTTCCAGCATCACAGTTTCAGGCGCAGGATCTACTTGGAGCCAAATCGCTGTGGACCAATGGCGAGCAGACGTGAGGACTAAATTAGGTCTCACAGTGAACTATCAAGGTAATGGATCATCAGCCGGACGCCAGTTTTATGTACTTAATCAAGTTGACTTTGCCGTAAGCGAAATTCCCTTCACCAAAGAAGAAATTGCAGATTTAAAGGGAGGTGGCAAAAGCTACCAATATCTCCCAATCGTGGCTGGTGGCACCGCGTTGATGTTCAATCTAAAGGATGCCAGTGGAAGACAAATTACTGCACTTAAACTTTCGCCAGAGACAATTGGCAAGATTTTCACTGGAGTAATTACTGATTGGTCTGACCCCGCAATTACCGCTGACAACGGTAAAGCCCTACCTGCTAAGCGCATAACACCGGTTGTTAGGTCCGATGGCTCAGGAACTTCAGCTCAATTCTCTGCCTATCTGGCCAAGCAAACTTCAACATGGTCGGCTTTTGCCAATGCTCAGGGAGTGAGTGCTACCGAAGGCACCTCTAACTATCCGCAGGGTTGGGGTCAATCTGTAGCACAAAGAGGTTCCGATGGTGTGGCCAACTTTGTGGCAAACACATCCACAGGCGGTGGGTCGATCACATATGTAGAAACTGCGTACGCAATTCAGCGAGGCTTTCCTGTTGCCGCTGTGAAGAATGCGAGTGGAAACTACACCTTGCCAACACCAGCAAATGTGGCCACCGCACTCACCAAAGCAACCTTGAACAGTGACCGCACACAAAACTTAAGCGGTGTTTACACAAACCAAAGTGCAACTACTTACCCATTGTCGAGTTACTCTTACATGATTATTCCAAAAACTGGAATGAATGCGGAAAAAGCAAAGGTGATTGGAAGGTTCGCAGTCTACTTTGCCTGTGAGGGTCAGCAAAAAGCTGGAATCTTGGGCTACTCACCAATTCCCAAAAACTTAGTCAAGGCGGTTTTTGATGCAGTAAATGACCTAGAGGGTGCGGATGCTCCCCCACCTCTTGATGCAAAAAATTGTGCCAATCCAACTCTTACTGGTGATTTGGGTGAAGGTGCAAACGACGCCGGCACGAGCACTGGTGCAACAACTGGTGGCGGAACTACAACTGGTGGCGTAACTACAACTGGTGGCGGAACTACAACTGGTGGCGGAACTACAACTGGTGGCGGAACTACAACTGGTGGCGGAACTACAACTGGTGGCGGAACTACAACTGGTGGCGGAACTACAACTGGTGGAACGTCAATAGACGGTGGAGTTACTACAACCACTGATGGCGCCCTAGTAATTGACGACACAAGGTACGCACAGATGCAGCCAGTCCAAGTCTCAGTAACCTCATCAGGGTATGCCTCGCCAACGCTACTTGGATTAGCGATGCTTGGACTTATTCTGCTTCCAATTGCGATTCGATTGATCGGTCCACCAATAATCAAGTTTGCTAGGCGCTACACATCGCGAATTAAGATTCCAAATCTAAGGGCTTTCAAGCGGAAAACGCAAAAGCATTAGTCAAGGACTTCTGCAATAGGCCTGGTAAGAGTTATCAGGTCTATTGCAGAAGTATCGAAACAAAGTTTTAACGCCGTGTAACACCGCGGTTACAGGCAAATCGCTAGCATTGGGGCATGAACATTGAACTAGTGCGAAAAATCGCTAAAGAGCACTTCGGCATAGCTGGTAGTGCCATTCCCCTTGCTGGAGAGCGAAATCCGAACTTTCTGATAACTAGTTCAGCAGGCAAATTTGTTCTAAAGATTCATGATTCATCCGAAGTCTCACAGGTTGAGACTCAACAGGAGGCTTTGTCAGGACTAGTGGATTTAGCCCCCTTCCACACTCCACAACCAGTTCCATCAGTGACTGGAGATTTGTTGACGGATATCGGAGATGAAAAGTTCGCTCGACTTCTAACTTGGATTGAAGGCGATCTTTGGGCACAAGCGGATGAAATGAATGAAGTTCATAAAGTTCAACTTGGAAAACTCATTGCATCTGTTGACAAGAGGTTAGCTGGTATCAAATCCGACCAATTTGACGCAGTCCTCAATCAACCATTTGGGTGGAACGCATTGCAGGCTGAAAGTCTGGTTTCGGATATTGATCTGATTAGCAATCCCGAACTTAAGTCACAGGTCAAAACCATAATCGATCGCGCAATTGCAAACTCGCTGCCAAAACTTAAGTCATTGCCACACCAAGTAATTCACAATGATGCAAATGACAACAACATAGTTGTGCAAGGTGGTTCAGTTGCAGGGTTGATTGACTTTGGCGACCTTATTTATGCACCGCGAGTATGTGGTTTAGCAGTTGGCTGTGCATACCAACTCGATGCCCGTGATCCAGTTGCAAGCATTTACTCAGTTGTGCGTGGATACCACGAAGTTATGCCACTATCCCCTGCCGAACTTGAAGTTCTATTTGATCTGATTTGTTTGCGCGTTGCCACCAGCATTGTGATGGCTCATCGCCAATTAGCTACAGATCCAGGCAATGAGTACTTAGGCATTTCGCAGGATTACTTCCAGTCGTTGATGCCTGCTTTAGTTGCATCATCTGATCGTCTTGCGCATTACCGGCTTCGCAACTCCTGTGGTTATGACGCCCATCCAGACAGTCGCCACGTACGCCAGTGGCTTGCCACTACTGATGCCAAAATTGCTGATGTAGTTATGCCGCCGTTTGCGCAGGCAAGCAAGATCT
>JBIIAS010000080.1:0-5631 GCA_044239795.1 Candidatus Nanopelagicales bacterium
GAATGCCAGTACCCGCACTACTCAAAAAACATTCAACTAAGTCGCCATCAGAGCTAATCCAGCGCGCATCCCAATTCTCAAGATCGGATTTATCAATTCCTGGTGCAACTTTGGCAATCACTGGGTGCGTAGTTGCAATTTGATTAATCTTTTCCCAACTTGGCGACCATTGTGATGGAATAAAGATTCGCTTTGTGTTTCCCATTGAATCTTTTGCAGCACTTGGATCACGACGGGCTGGATCAATAAATACCACATCAACATCATTTGGAATTACAAACTCATTTGCATCCGCACAAAGCACTTCAACACCAAGATGCTTCAAGTTATGTTTGGCATACTCGGCAACTTCAGGATCAATTTCAATACTTGTGACACGCAATCCGGCGTGAGCAAACTCCCGAGAGTCAAAACCTAGGCCACAAGTCAGATCCAAGACGTGAGCATTGGCGCCAAACTTGCGTGCGATGAAGTTGGCACGGTAATGAGCAACTTCAGGCCTTGTCGCCTGGCTGATTCCGTCCTCAGTCAGCAATAGTTCTGCCGCTGAACCGCCCCATCTGGCCTCTAGTCGATGCTGTAGCTGGGCCTGCCTAAAGGCTAAAGAAATCAGGATAGGTGCAGAATCAGGAAACTGCTTCCGCAAGGCTGGAATGGCAATCAGTGGGTCGGAGTAGCCCCTGGCAGAATGCACAACTGCCTGTCCAATAGGGCTTTGTAGCCAGGAAATGCTCACACCCCAATCTATGGGCAGTCCTTAAATTGGTAGGGTTATGAGGTGTTCACGCGCCGAGTTGTGACCCCAGGAGGCTCTTTAAAGTGTCGGTAACCTCGCGTGGTTCGCGCCGTTTAGAAGAGGCACGGGACGAGTTAATCTCACGGATAGAAAAGTCCATCTCCAAAGATCTAGCTTCCGTTGTGGCCCGCTATTTTGATTTAGTAGCTCCTGAGGATCTTGTAGGAATTGAAGTTCGAGACCTGGAAGGCTTAATCAAGTCCCATGTTGCCTTGGGCAAGAATCGAACCCCAGGAGTTTCCAAAGTTCAGGCAGTCTCGCCAAGCTTGGAAGCGCATGGCTGGCAGTCGCTTCATAGCGTTGTACAAGTTGTTACCGACGACATGCCCTTCTTAGTTGATTCGGTTTCCGCAGAACTTTCACAGCAAGGCCGATCCATTCGAGTGGTAATCCATCCACGATTTTGGGTTAGGCGCGACGCCCAAGGTGAATTGATTGAAATTCTTGACCGCGATGTTTTGCCAGGCGAAGAGATACCTGATGGTGCAATGCAAGAGTCCTGGATCAGCGTAGAGATCGATCGTGAATCTGATGCCGCGGACTTAGCGACAATTGAAACCAGAATTCAACAAGTTCTAGCTGATGTTAGGGCGACCGTCGAAGATTGGCCAGGAATGCAGGCCAAACTTGACGAAGTCATATCTGAAATTGAAGCTGCCGCTGGTGTCAGCGATCGTGAACGCCGTGAAGCAATTGAATTCTTAAGCTGGTTAACCGATAACCACTTCACATTTGTTGGCTACTCCCAGTACGCGCTAAATAAAAATGCTTTGACAAGCGTTAGTGGTGCCGGTCTTGGCACACTGCGAGATGCGACCAGTGGCAGTTACTTAAGCGAAGATGATCAAGATCACTCTTCGATGTCGTCGCTAATGATTGTCACAAAAGCCAAGATGCGCTCGACCGTTCATCGTCCGGTCTATTTGGATTACGTTGGTATCCGCCAGGTAGATGCCTCTGGTAAACAAATCGGAGAACACCGATTCTTGGGTCTGTTCTCATCCGCTGCATACAACCAATCTGTGAATAACATTCCAGTTCTATCAAGCAAGGTAGCCGACGTAGTGTCATCCATGGCGCTGGGTCGTGATTCACATAGCGGTAAAGACTTGATGCAATTCTTGGAAACCTATCCACGCGATGAGATGTTCCAGATCACGACTGAAGAACTGGAAGATGTTGCTCGTCGAGTGTTGCAATTGCAAGAACGTCGTCAAGTACGAGTTTTCACTCGCACTGAAGTATTTGGTCGCTACGTTTCAGCTTTGGTTTACTTCCCGCGCGATCGCTACACCACTGAAGTTCGCCTTCGCATGGAAGCCATTCTTTTATCTGCCTATGGCGCATCGTCAATTGACCACACCGCTCGTGTATCCGAATCAGTTTTGGCCCGACTTCACTTTGTGATCAGAAAGCCACTCGGCAGAGAAATTCCAGCCATAGATCTTGAACAACTTGAGACCGATCTTGCAGATGCCACCCGATTCTGGGAAGACGATTTTGCTGAATCATTGGTTGAGCAAGTTGGGGAAGAGGATTCTGCAAGATTGCTTCGAACCTGGATTGATGCTTTTCCTGAATCATTCAAGGAAGATGTACCGGCAGGTAACGCAGTTTCGCACCTAAAGATTCTTGAATCTCTCGAATCTCAAGCACCTGGAGCCATAAAGGTTTCAATGTATACGCCGGATTCGCCAGAAGATGGCACAAGGCGATTCACAATTTATCGAGTCGACAGCGCAATTACTCTTTCGGCAGTATTGCCAATGTTGCATGACCTTGGTGTTGAAGTTATTGATGAGCGTGCATATGACTTACGTCGAAAAGGCCAGCCGGTTGCTTGGGTTTATGACTTTGGTTTGCGCTTTGACGACTCGAAAGCTCCAGAGCTTGATTCTTTGTCTGAACGTTTCTGCCATACCTTCATGGCAACTTGGCATGCTGAAGTTGATAGTGATCCTTTCAATGCCTTGGTTATTCAGGCAGGACTTTCAGCGCGCAATGTCGGAATCATTCGTGCTTATGCTGCCTACTTACGACAAGCCGGTACTCCATTTAGCCAGGGCTACTTACAACAAGTGTTGCTTTCCAACATCAATATTGTTCAATTGCTGGTTCAGTTGTTTGCGGTTAGATTCGATCCAGAATTAGAGCAAGATCGAGACGCTAAGCAAAAGCAATTGGTCAACAAGATTGATGCTGCTTTAGATGCGGTAGCTAGCTTGGACCACGACCGAATCATGCGAGCCAGCATTTCATTAGTCTCAGCAACTTTGCGGACAAACGTCTACCAGTTGGATGCTGATGGCAACTATCCGCAGGTAATGGCATTCAAGTTGGATCCAAGCATGGTTCCTGACTTGCCGTTGCCACTTCCTAAGTTTGAAATCTGGGTATTCTCGCCACGAGTTGAAGGCGTGCACTTGCGATTTGCATCCGTTGCTCGTGGTGGACTTCGCTGGTCAGATCGTCAAGAAGATTTCCGTACCGAGATTCTTGGTCTCGTGAAGGCCCAAATGGTTAAGAACACTGTGATTGTGCCAAGCGGAGCTAAGGGCGGATTCGTTCTCAAGCGCGGACCAGAGCCAAGTGATCGCGATGCCTGGCTTGCCGAAGGTATTGCTTGCTATCAAATGTTTATTGGTGCATTGCTTGATGTCACAGACAACTTAGTTAATGCCAAGGTAGTTCCACCACAGCGCGTGGTACGCCATGATGTTGACGACCCATACTTAGTGGTCGCTGCCGACAAGGGCACTGCAACTTTCTCTGACATTGCAAACAAGATCTCAGTTGACCGTGGATTCTGGATGGGAGACGCGTTTGCTTCCGGTGGATCTGTTGGTTACGACCACAAAGCCATGGGCATTACAGCAAAGGGCGCTTGGGAATCTGTAAAGCGCCACTTCCTTGAACTTGGCGTCAATACCCAAACTCAAGACTTCACCGCGGTTGGCGTAGGTGACATGAGTGGTGACGTATTCGGAAATGGCATGCTGCTGTCCGAGCACATTAGATTGATCGCTGCCTTTGATCATCGTCATATCTTTATTGATCCAAATCCAGAAGCGGCAAAGTCTTTTGTTGAGCGTCAGCGCTTGTTTGAGTTGCCGAGATCTTCCTGGGAAGATTACAACGTCAAACTGATCAGCAAGGGTGGTGGAATTTACCCCCGCAGCGTTAAATCAATCGACTTAACCACAGAAGCAAAGTCAGCTCTTGGCATAGATTCTGAAATCACCAGTGTCACACCAAATGAATTATTGAATCACATCCTTTTGGCACCAGTAGACCTGCTTTGGAACGGCGGAATCGGTACTTACATCAAGGCCACATCTGAAACTCACGCCCAAGTTGGCGACAAAGCAAATGATGCAATCCGAATCAATGGCAGTGACATCCGAGCTCGAGTTCTTGGTGAAGGTGGCAACCTAGGTGCGACTCAACTTGGCCGAATCGAAGCTGCGCACGCGGGCGTCAAACTAAATACTGATGCAATTGATAACTCTGCAGGAGTTGATACCTCAGACCATGAAGTAAACATCAAGATTTTGCTCGACCAGGCAGTAACCGCTGGAAGTTTGAGCGTGGAAGACCGCAATAAGCAACTAGCAGTTATGACTGACGAAGTTGGCGAATTAGTTCTGCGCGATAACTACGAACAGAATCTGATTTTGGAACAAGCTAGGTTCCAGGCCCCAGTAATGCTTCGAGTTCATAAGCGATTGATGCAATCGCTTGAATCTAATGGTCACTTGAATCGAGCAATCGAATATTTGCCAACAGATTCTCAGTTGGATGCATTGCATGCTCAAGGTAAAGGCATAACTTCACCAGAACTTTCAGTATTGATGGCTTACGTCAAGATTGACCTAACTCGTGATCGCGCCAGTGATGAAATTGTTAATGAGCCTTGGTGCCAAGAAATATTGAATAAGTATTTCCCGTCAGATTTGCGTGTTAAGTATGCAGACTTGATGGACTCACATCCATTGCGCAAGGAAATCATTTCAACCGTCATGGTCAATGACATGGTCAATCGTGGCGGCATTACATATGCCTGGCGTGCAGCTGAAGAAAGTGGCGCGGGAACTTCAGAAATCTTGCGCGCATTCGTAGTTTCACGAGATGTATTTGGTCTAAACCAGCTTTGGTCTGATTTGGAAAACCTTGATGGCAAAGTATCAACGGATTGCCAAACTGAGTTGTTCTTGGAATCTCGACGCTTGTTAGACCGCGCAACTCGCTGGTTCTTGCAATCACGTGGTGGTCGCTTGAATGTGGAAGAAGAAATTGCCAAATTCGCACCAACTGTTGCGAAGTTAACAAATTCAATTCCAGGGCTTCTTCGTGGAATTGAGCGCGAACGTGCCGATGGCATTGCAAAGAAGTATCAAGCACAGGGCGTTCCAGTGGAATTGGCAATTCGCACTGGAAGTTTCCTAGATGAGTTCTCACTTCTTGATGTAATTGAAATCGCAAATCGCCAGAATTCCAGCCCAGAAGTTGTTGCTGAACTTTACTTTGCATTAAGTGAGCGATATGACATTGATCGAATGCTGTTCCACATTTCAGCTTTGGCGCGAGATGATCGCTGGACAGCTTATGCACGTTCTGCCCTGCGAAGCGATCTTTATGTTGCCTTGGCTGCTTTAACATCACGAGTGGTGCAGGCAACCAAGGAATCAGATTCCATTGATACCCGTATTAGTCAGTGGGAAGCTAAGTTTGCCGAAGGCGTTGCTCGAACCAGAGCCACACTTAATGAGATTGCTCACAGTGAGCAAAATGACTTAGCAACACTTTCGGTAGCATTGCGGGCAATTCGTACTCTT
>JBIIAS010000010.1:0-20983 GCA_044239795.1 Candidatus Nanopelagicales bacterium
TTGCGTTTAAGGAATAACTTACTTTCCATTAATTATGTCGCACTTTTTCAAGTGCTGGAACTTACTAAAAGTAAGCAGTTTTAGCGGGCTAAACCTTTAGAAAGCGCTTGGGCCAAAGCCTTGGCGCCAGCAGCTCCGTCTTTCTTGATCGCAGTGACAAATGCGCTACCCACGATGACGCCGTCAGCATATTGGGCAATCTCGTGGGCCTGCTCTGGAGTGGATACGCCTAGGCCAACCGCAACTGGAAGATCACTATGACGTCGGACTTTAGCTACAAGTCCTTCGATCGCATCTGAAATAGAAGTTCGCGCACCAGTTACACCCATGACGGCACCGGCATACACAAAGCCGGTAGTTGCGTTAGCTACCTTTGCAATTCGTTCATCTGAACTAGAAAGTGCAACCAGGAATACTCGGTCAACATCATTTGAATTAGTGGCTGAAATCCAGTCTTCTGCTTCTTCTGGAGTTAGATCAGGGGTAATTACACCAACGCCGCCCGCAGCATGGAAGTCAGCAGCAAATGAATCCACACCATAACGCTCAATTGGATTCCAGTACGACATAACGAGTGCAGGCACGCCAAGTTCAGCAACGCGTTTAACAGTATTGATTACCGTTGCAGACTTTGTACCACCTTCAAGCGAGATGTTTACCGCGTCTTGAATTGTCGGACCGTCCATAACTGGGTCACTATATGGGAAACCAATTTCAACAATGTCCACGCCACCTTCAACCATTGCTGCGATGCATTCAACTGCGCCATCTTCGGAAGGATAACCAGCAGGCAAGTATGCAATCAGTGCCGCACGATTTTCTGACTTAGCTCGAGCAAAAGCATCGTGCAACAAACTCATAAGTTCATTCCAAAGTACTTCGCCGCAGTTTCAACATCTTTGTCACCACGACCTGAAAGATTAATCAAGATGATGGCGCCTTCGCCAAGTTCTTTACCAATCTCAATTGCACCGGCCAACGCATGTGCGGTTTCGATAGCAGGAATGATACCTTCAGTTTCGCAAAGCAACTTAAAAGCATTCATGGCCTCGACATCAGTTACTGAGCGATATTCAGCGCGTCCAATGTCAGCTAAGTATGCATGCTCTGGACCAACACTTGGGTAATCCAAACCAGCAGAGATTGAATGGCTTTCAATAGTTTGGCCATCATCATCTTGCATGATGTAAGAACGAGCGCCATGAAGCACTCCGACTGCGCCACCAACAATTGTTGATGCATGGCGACCAGTTTCAATTCCGTCGCCACCAGCCTCTAGTCCGAGTAGACGAACGTTTGGATCTGAAATAAATGCCGTGAAAATTCCAATTGCATTTGAGCCACCACCAACACAAGCTGCAACCACATCAGGTAAGCGACCGTAGCGGCTGAGCATCTGTTCCCGAGATTCATCACCAATGATTCGGTGGAAATCGCGAACCATTTCTGGAAACGGTGCTGGTCCAGCCACTGTGCCAAGCATGTAGTGAGTTGTTTCTACGTTTGTAACCCAATCGCGCATGGCTTCATTGATGGCATCTTTTAAGGTTCGGCTACCGTTGGTTACTGGCACCACGGTTGCGCCGAGAAGTTTCATGCGGGCAACGTTTAGGGCTTGACGCTTTGTGTCTTCTTCACCCATGTACACGACACACTCAAGACCAAGCAATGCAGCAACGGTTGCAGTGGCAACACCGTGTTGACCTGCGCCAGTTTCTGCAATGACACGAGTCTTACCCATTCGCTGAGTCAAAAGACCTTGACCTAAAACGTTGTTGATCTTGTGTGAGCCAGTGTGATTCAAGTCTTCGCGCTTAAGCAAAATGGTTGCGCCACCTGCATGCTCTGCAAATCGCTTGGCTTCAGTGATCGGACTTGGACGGCCTGTGTAATTAACTTGCAGGTCACGAAGTTGCTTTAGGAAGGTTGGGTCAACTGATGCCTTACGGAATGCCTCGTCTAATTCGTCGAGGGCTGCCATCAAAGCTTCAGGAACGAAGCGGCCACCAAATTTTCCAAAATGGCCGCGCAGATCTGGCACTGATACGACATCATTTGCTGTCATTTGCGCCAGTCCTAAGAACGATTCGATAAGAATTCTTCACGGGCCCGAATTCCCGCCTGAGTCCATTCTCTGACAGTTTCGGCTGGAGTACCACCTGTGACTAGGGCTTCGCCTACCAATACGGCTCTGGCACCACTTAAAACTAGGGCTTCCACTTGCTCAGTGCTGGAAATACCAGATTCTGCAATGGCCAAAATCTCTGTTGGGATTTGGGGAATCAAGTTGTGGCAAACATCCAAGCTGACATCCAAAGTCTTCAAATTCCGGGCATTAACCCCAAGAAGTTTTGGGCTTATTGCTAGCGCTCGATCCAACTCTGGCTCATCATGAATCTCAACCAAAATGGACATTCCAAGTTCAGTAGCCAGATTGTTTAGCTCGGAAAGCTGACCATCTGATAACCCAGCAACAATTAGCAAGATCACATCAGCGCCATGTGCCCGGGCTTCCCAGATTTGATATTCATCGACCATGAAGTCTTTGCGCAGGATGGGAATTGAAACTTTACGTCTGACTGCATCAAGATCAGCCAATGTTCCATTGAACTTTCGCTCTTCAGTAAGCACGCTGATTACTTGAGCGCCACCGGTTTGATACTCAAATGCCAATGAGGCTGGATCTGGAATATCTGAAAGGTGACCCTTGCTAGGACTAGCTCGCTTCACCTCTGAGATGACACTGAATGCATTTTTGTGAAGTAAGTCAGCGGCTGGAAGTGCTAGCGGGACTTCGCCTACGCGGGCTTTCAGTTCACTAAGTGAGACAAGATTCTTTCGCGCTGCAAGATCTTCTTTAACACCCTGGATGATTGAATCCAGAACAGAAGTCATCTTGTGCCTTTCTTTTGAAACTTATGACACTCGAAGCCGGGGATGTGTCTTAACTTAGGTGAGGATCAAAAATCTATTTTTGTTTGCCGTAGCCCATAAGAGCTAAGACTTTGCCTGCGATGCCTGCGACTGGAAGCAAGGCAATACCAATCCATACAACCATTGGGTTTGCGATAACGACACCGATGCAGCCAATCAGAAAACCAAGGCCAGCAATTAGCACTGCAGTCCACATTGCGACTGTGTGTCCGTGATCTGCGTGTGAGTCTGACATTGGTTCTCCTTCTAGCGATACTTTCTTCATTCTAACTGTTAGCGGGAAGAGCTCTCGATTGTCGGGTCAATTCCTTGATCGAGTGCCTGCCATGGCGTCAATTCGCTGCCGTCTACAGGGTTGCGTTCATAGCGCTTAGACATCCCAGTTTCAAATGACTTAAGTGTGATGGCTAAACCACACAGTGCTATCAAGACTCCAGCAGGGATAACAACCCAGGCATAGTTTGATGTCTCTGCCACCCATCCGGAAACTTCGCGTCCAATTGCTTGCTCAAATTGCAGGCCTATGAATACATCCAAGTTATTGACCAAATCAAACGTTGCAAAAACTATTCCAACGCCAATTGCCAAAATCACTCCACCAACTACTCTTCGGAAGAATCCGCGAGTAGCGATGGCACCTAGTGCGGATGCTAAGGCCGCAATTGCTAGTCCATTAAGAGTTGTATTCAATTGGTTGGCGCTCAAACTTAAGTTAACTGTAGGAAATCCAGTTTCTTGATAACTGGCAACAACCCAAGGCCTGCTCAGGGCGACGAGAATAACTACTGAGCAAAGCAGTTCAATTGAAATCAAATTTCGCAGACTTAGTTTCATACTTGGCTGCTCACCAAAGAGTTGGCCACCGCTACTGCATTTAGAACTGCCATGGCTTTCGCCTGACATTCTGCGTCTTCACTCTCGGGTACTGAATCTGCAACTACCCCTGCACCTGCTTGAACATACGCAACTGAATTTTTGATTACCGTTGAGCGAATTGCGATGGCAGTGTCGATATTGCCAGCAAAATCGAAATAACCAACACAGCCGCCGTAAACTCCACGCTTGGACTTTTCTAACTCCTCGATGATGGTCATAGCCATTGGCTTAGGTGCGCCGGAAAGAGTGCCAGCTGGGAAAGTTGCTGCTACTAAATCAAATGCACTAACTGCAGGGTCGATTTTGCCAATCACAGTAGACACGATGTGCATCACGTGACTGTATTTCTCGATGCTCATGAAGTCAGTTACTTCAACCGAGCCTGGTAGACATACTCGACCAAGATCATTTCGGCCGAGATCAACCAGCATTAAGTGTTCAGCACGTTCTTTTTTATCAGCAAGTAAATCTGAAGCATTTGATTCATCAAGTTCAGGAGTTTCGCCACGAGGTCTAGTTCCGGCGATTGGATGCAGCATGGCTTCACCACTACGAAGCGTGACCAAAGCTTCGGGACTTGATCCAACAACATCGAAGGCAACTTTTGTACCTAGCTCCTGGCCTGGACCGGTTAGCTCAGGGATTCTAAACATGAACATGTATGGGCTTGGATTAGTAGCTCGTAGAACTCGATACACATCAAGTGCTGAAGCTTGACACTTGGTAGCAAATCTTTGGCTCAACACAATCTGAAAGGCATCGCCAGCTCGAATGCGTTCTTGTGCAACCCTGACTGAATCTTGATACTCAGCACCAGTTGTTTCGCGGGTGAACTCAGCTTTAGCGGCTCGATCAAAGCTAGATGCACTTGATGGCGCTTGGCTACCTAAAGCTGCTTCCATTGCATTTAGTCTTTTCTCGGCATCAAGCCAAGCTTCATCGACGCGCTCATCAGAGTTGTCGTAGTTGATTGCATTGGCAATCAAAGTAACGGTTCCATCTTTGTGATCTAAAACCGCTAAATCAGTTGCAACTAGCATTGCCAACTCAGGTAGTCCCAATACGTCTTCAGTTTCATTAGGAAGTTTTTCCAGGCGACGAACAATGTCATATCCCAAGTAACCAACGACTCCACCGGTTAGCGGTGGAAGTTCTTCGTTAGTGATGCCTTCGTTAACGCCTGGCGTAAACAGAACATTTAAAGTTTCGCGCAATGCAGCTATTGGGTCGCCAGTTTCTGGAACGCCCTGTGGGACTTTGCCTGACCATAATGCTTGGCCATTGCGCTCAGACAGCATTGCTGAACTTGCTACTCCAACAAATGAATAACGCGACCAAGATCTTCCGTGTTCAGCTGATTCAAGCAGAAATGTTCCAGCACGTTCATCAGCAAGCTTTCGATAAAGACCTAGTGCAGTCTCACCGTCAGCCAATAGTTTTCGAAATACCGGGATTACGCGTCGAGTTTGAGCCAAGTTTCGAAAAGACTCGAGATTGGGAGTGGTCATCCACTTACCTCTGGATGAGTAACTGAATCATCGAAACAAGTTTGGTTACCAGTATGACAAGCTGCGCCAGACTGGTCGACCGTCAAGAGCAAGGTATCGCTGTCACAATCTTTCGCCATTGAGATCACACGCTGGTGGTTTCCGGAAGTATCCCCTTTTACCCAAATCTCATTACGACTGCGACTCCAGTAGGTGGCTTTGCCGGTTTCTAAGGTTTGCCTAACGGTTTGAGAATTCATCCAGGCAACCATTAAGACTTCTCTGGTATCGACTTGTTGAACTACGACCGGAATCAATCCTTGGTCGTTGAAAACTAGGGTTTCAACGAACGGCGAGCTCTCCATGTATCTATTGTGCCTTGATTAAAGAAAGTTGGCGAAATCAGGCAAGTCATGCCTGGCTATAAACGCCAAGACCAACTGAGTTAGCGGACTTCTTCCCCACTACGTGCGAGTTCATCCTTAACTTGCGCAATTGTTAGCTCATTGAAGTGAAAGACGCTAGCTGCAAGAACTGCATTTGCTCCGGCTTTGACTGCCGGCGCAAAATCTGAAAGCTTGCCGGCTCCACCACTTGCAATAACGGGAATGTCTACTGCTGCTCGCACCGCAGTGATCAACTCAAGGTCATAGCCATTCTTGGTGCCATCGGCATCCATTGAATTAAGCAGCACCTCCCCGGCTCCGCGTTCCGCAGCTTCCACAATCCACTCCAAAGCATCTCGACCGCTGCTAGTTCTGCCGCCGTGTGTAGTTGCTTCAAATCCACTTATTGAATCTTTATTTCTTCGCACATCAACTGAAATCACGATGCACTGATCTCCGAATCGCTTGGCAGCATCAGAAATCAATACAGGATTAGCAATGCCTGCCGTGTTGATACCAACTTTGTCGGCTCCAGCTCGCAGAAGTTGGTCCACGTCTGAAGTGCTTCTTACGCCACCACCAACAGTCAACGGAATGAAAAGTTCATCCGCAGTTCTGCGAATCATTTCGTAAGTAGTTTCGCGATTCGAACTTGATGCAGTGATGTCAAGGAAAACTAATTCATCTGCACCTGAGTTTCCATACCTGCGAGCTAGTTCAACCGGATCGCCAGCATCATTTAGATTCTCGAAGTTAACGCCTTTAACAACTCGACCAGCATCAACATCAAGGCATGGAATAACTCGGACTGCAACACTCATTAGCTATGCCTGTGGTCCGGAAACTTCGATTGCTTCTTCGAGCGTGAAAGCTCGGGCATAAAGTGCCTTGCCAACGATTGCGCCTTCAACTCCAGTTTCAGTTAATGCTCTGAGTTCAATCAGATCATCAAGAGTTGCGATACCGCCACTTGCAATTACTGGTTTATCAGTGCGCTCACACATCTGCTTAAGCAAGTCAACATTTGGTCCGCGCAAAGTTCCATCTTTGGTTACATCAGTTACTACATACCTTTGGCAACCATCTGATTCCAGTCGCTCCAAAGTTTCCCAAATGTCGCCGCCTTCTTTGGTCCAGCCACGAGCCGCAAGTACGGTGCCGCGAACATCTAGGCCAACTGCAATGCGATCTCCAAATTCGCCCATCACGCGTGCTGTCCACTCTGGATCTTCAAGCGCCGCGGTTCCCAAGTTCACGCGACGGCATCCAGTTGCAAGCGCAGCCCGAAGTGATTCATCGTCTCTGATTCCACCGGAGAGTTCGACATTTACGTCGAGTTTGCCGACTACTTCAGCTAAAAGCTTTCGGTTTTCGCCACGACCAAAGGCGGCATCAAGATCAACTAAGTGAATCCACTGGGCGCCACTTGCTTGCCAATCAAGCGCTGCCGCTAGCGGATCTCCAAACGAAGTGGCACTATCGGCTTCACCTTGAACTAAGCGCACAGCTAATCCATCAGCAACGTCAACTGCTGGCAGCAGAATTAAAGAAGTCATTTAGTTCTCCGATTTAGGGTTAACAATTTCATTTGATGGCCGATATCCAATTCGCCAATAATGTCAGACCCGCTTCACCGGATTTTTCAGGATGAAACTGGGTAGCCCATAGTGGGCCATTCTCCACAGCAGCGACAAAGTCTTCGCCGTGATTAGCCCAACTAACTTTCGGGGCAGCTAGCATTTCATGCGGATCTAGCTCCCACTTGCGAGTTGCGTAGGAATGAACGAAATAGAAGCGCTCTTGCTCGATGCCACTAAACATCTGTGATCCAGATGCGGCAGCAACGTTGTTCCAACCCATATGTGGAAGCACTGGTGCAGTTAGTTTTTCAACTGTGCCAGGCCACTCGTTCAAACCTTCAAAGAATCCTTCGCCAGAATGCTCAGTGCTTCGTTCAAACAGCACTTGCATCCCGACACAAATACCTAATACAGGTCGACCCCCGGCCAGTCTGCGCCCAATAATCTGTTCGCCTCGGACTTTTTTTATTCCCTCAATGCAGGCAGCAAACGCTCCAACGCCAGGAACCAGCAATGCATCTGCATCTAAAGCTGCATCGAAGTCCGCAGAGATCGAAACTTTCGCTCCAGTAGTCTCAACTGCGCGTTGCGCTGATCTTACGTTTCCTGATCCGTAGTCAAGAATGACAACAGAAGTCACGAGCTAGAGACTTCCCTTTGTTGACGGAACATCTAGAACTCGTGGATCAATTGCAACTGCATCCCGAAGTGCTCGCGCTACTGCCTTGAACTGCGCTTCACTTACGTGGTGGGCATTTCGTCCACTCAGAATTCGAATGTGAATGCAAATCTGTGCGGTAGCGATAATCGACTCCCAGATGTGACGTATCAAGGTCGTATCAAAAGTTCCGATCAGCTCAACGATCTCTGGCTGGTCATGAACTAGGTAAGGACGACCGGATAGGTCCACTGCAGCATGGCATGCAGTTTCATCTAACGGAACGTAGGCATCACCAAATCTACGAATACCAACCTTGTCACCAAGTGCAGTTCGGATTGCTTCACCAACAGCTAGCGATGTGTCTTCAACTGTGTGATGTGAGTCAACGTCTACATCACCTGTTGTGCGCACCTTTAGGTCAAAGCCGCCATGGCGTCCCAACTGAGAAAGCATGTGATCATAAAAAGGCACACCAGTTTCGATATCGATCTGTCCTGTGCCATCTAAGTTAAGTTCAACAAGAACTGAGCTTTCTTTGGTGGTGCGTTCAATGCGTGCGGTGCGTGCCATCTGACTACTTTCCGTTAGTTCGATTAGTTACTTGAATTAGTGCGGCCTTAAAAGCTTGGTTTTCTTCTGGAGTTCCGATACTGACTCGCAACCAACCATTTGGGCCAGTCTGGCGAATCAGTACACCTTGCTCAACTAATTGTTCCCATACCTGGTTGCGATCTCCAAATGTTCCAAAGAGCAGGAAGTTTGCGCCGCTTGGAGCCACTTCAAAGCCTTGGTCCTTGAGCCAAGTAGCTAGGTCATCTCGCTCTTTGCGAAGCAAGATCAACTGGCTTTGCAGTTGTTCGCTGAATCGCAGGGCGACTCGGGCGACAGCTTGAGTAACTGTTGACAGGTGGTACGGCAGGCGAACTAATTGAATTGCTTCAACGATTTCAGGGCTGGTTGCTGCATATCCAACTCGGGCGCCAGCATAAGAAAACGCTTTACTCATTGTGCGAACCACAACTAAACGTGGATTACTTTTCAATCTGGAAACGGCTGATGGAGTTCCAGCTGGCCGGAATTCGGCATATGCCTCATCCACTACTACTACCCCGACGAAATTTGCTAGCAGGTAGTCGATGTCTGACATGTCAATGATCGTGCCCGTTGGATTATTGGGAGACGTCAGAACGATTAGGTCTGGATTCAATGCCAGCGCACTATCAATAACTGATTTATCAAGTGTGAAATCTTCGTTTCTCGCCACACTCAAATATTTGGTAAAGGTATTTCGGCAATAGTCCTCATACATCGAATACGTAGGATCAAACGCAACCAAAGTCTTATCTGGGCCACCAAAAAGCTGGAGTAGTTGCTGCATAACTTCATTCGAACCATTTGCTGGCCAAATGTTTCTCGCAGACAGATTAACTTGGCTTTCATTATTCAAGTAACCAGCTAAGTCAGCGCGCAATTCATTCGCATCACGATCAGGATATCGATTTAACTTGGGTCCTAGCTCGGATACTGCCTTAGCTAGTTCTACTACCAGCTCGGGCGATGGTCCAAACGGATTTTCATTTGTGTTTAGTCGCACCGGTACATCAATTTGAGGAGCGCCATATGGAGATCGCCCAACTAGATCTTTGCGAATTGGTAGCTCGGTCATTTCGCACGAATTTCAATCGCTGCTGCGTGACCCGGTAAGCCTTCCGAGTTAGCAAGCGTGATCACGGTCTGTGCAATGTCACTAAGTGCAGCTTCGTTGTACTCAACGTAGTGAACGCCTCGCAAGAATGACTGAACTGAAAGTCCAGATGAGTGGCAAGCGCAGCCACCGGTTGGCAAAACGTGATTTGATCCAGCTGCATAATCACCTAGCGACACTGGCGACCAATCACCAACAAAGATTGCGCCAGCATTGTTTACTCGTCTGGCTACCTCAGAAGCATTGCGAGTGTGAATTTCTAAGTGCTCGGCAGCATACGCATCAACAACATTTAGTCCATGGTCCAAATCGTCTACTAAAACGAAAGCGCTTTGCTGACCAGTCAGTGCAATCCGAATTCGATCTTTGTTCATAGTTAGTGGAACTAAACGCTCTAGGCTGTTTCGAACATTCTTAATCAACTCTTCGCTATCTGTTACTAGAACCGAAGCTGCTACTTCATCATGTTCGGCTTGGCTGATCAAGTCTGCAGCTACAAAATCAGGATTCGCTGAGTCATCAGCCAAAATCGCAATTTCCGTTGGCCCAGCTTCGGAGTCGATTCCAATCAAACCTTTGAGCATTCGCTTGGCAGCGGTCACATACATGTTGCCTGGACCAGTAACCAAATAGACCGGTTCGATTTCAATTTCGTCAGTAGCGCCGTAGGCCATAAGCGCAATCGCTTGAGATCCACCTGCGGCATAAACTTCGGTAACTCCAAGCAGTGCGCAAGCTGCCAAAATTGTTGGGTGTGGCCATCCCCCAAATTCTTTTTGTGGCGGCGAACAAACCACTAAGGACTGCACTCCCGCAATTTGAGCCGGGACCACATTCATAATCACACTACTTGGATAAACATAAACTCCACCAGGAACATAAAGTCCAACGCGCTGAACTGGCAACCAGCGTTCTGAGACCGTTCCACCTGGGGCAACAGTTACCGTTGTGTCACTTCGGCGCTGGTGTTCGTGAACGATTCGTACTCGAGCAATTGCGTCGATAAGAGCAGCCTTGATTTTTGGATCTAGTTCAATGAGTGACTTATCAATGACTTCTTGCGGCACTCGGATTTGTGGGGCGCGGACGCCATCAAATTTTTCAGACCAGTCTTGAACTGCGGCGACACCGCGGTCGCGAACATCTTCAATGATTGGGCGTACTTGTTCAACTACTGAATCCAGGTCAAACTTCGCGCGGGGCACTAGATTTCGCAGATCCGAAGCTCGTCGGGATCCACCTCTCAAATCTAGGGTTGACAACATAATTCAAAGTTTAACTTGATTTCTGGGGCATAGGATTTGTTGCTATGGCCACAGGTACTCCAGCGACTAAATTGCTAAAGTCTGCCGGCATCGAATTCACCGAGCACGAGTACTCCCATGATCCCAATTCGACCTCATTTGGGCTTGAGGCTGCTGAGAAATTAGGCGTGGATCCAAATCGAGTGTTTAAAACTTTGATTGCCAATGTAGATGAAGCTTTCGCGGTTGCGATTGTTCCAGTCAATCAACAAGTAAGCCTAAAGTCACTGTCTCGTGCCTTAAACGCCAAGCGAGCAACTATGGCGGACCCGGCACAAGCCGCTCGCCTAACTGGATATGTGGTCGGTGGCATAAGTCCACTTGGGCAAAAGCGACTGCTAACCACAGTGATTGATGAATCAGCTAAACAGTTCGAAACAGTTCTGGTTAGCGGTGGCAGGCGTGGCTTTGATATTGAACTTTCACCAAATGATTTAGCAGAGCTTCTTTCGGCGATGTTTGCCGAGATTGCTAGTTAGTTTGTAAAACTGGCGCTTCTAAACAGGCTGCACCAAGCAAGGCTTTTAGATCTGCGAAAAGCGATGGGGATGGCGCAACTCTTAATTTGTCATCAGTTTTAACGGATACAAACTTGTCAGCCTGCACCACAGTTAAATGAACTTCAGTTGTGCCAGGATGCGCAATAAGGATTTGGCGCAATGAATCCATTACTGCTGCGTTAACGCGAGTTTCTGGAATGTAAACATTTACTGGACCTGAGTAAGCGGCGCTGATGTCTGGAACTGATACTTCGAGAGCAGCAACTCGTGGGCCTTCATCATCACGCTTATCAATTCGAACTTTCATCAACAAAATCGCATCGTCATTAAGTAGCGTCGCAAACTTAGTAAACGTGTTTGGCCAAACCATGACTTCGACAACGCCTTCAAGATCCTCAAGCGCCACAATCGCCCAGCGATCACCTGATCGTTTTGTGGTCTTAAGTTGCACGCTACTTACTAGTCCGCCGAGCGTGACTACCGCTCCATCTGAGGCATCTGCAACGCCAGAGATTGGCATTGAGGTACTCATTGCCAAAACATGTTCAACACCAAATAGTGGATGGTCGCTAACGTATAAGCCAAGCATGTCTCGCTCTTGGGCAAGCAAAGTTTTCTTATCCCACTCATCTAATGAGATGTTGACTTCGATGCCACCGATTGAATCGTCCGAAAAATCATCTGAGGATCCAAACAGATCGAATTGACCGATTGCTTCAGCTTTTTTGGTATCCAAAACTGAATCTACAGATTCAACGTGTACCGCAAACAAGCCGCGACGAGTGTGACCTAGTGAATCAAAGGCACCAGCCTTGATCAGGGATTCGATTACGCGCTTATTGCAAACCTGTACGTCAACTTTTGCCAAGAAGTCACCAAATGATGTGAATCTACCTTTAGCAACACGACTTACCTTTAAGGACTCAACTACGTTAACTCCAACATTGCGCACGGCTGCTAACCCAAAGCGAATGTCGGTACCAATCGCGGTAAAGTCAACATCGGATTCGTTTACATCTGGTGGCAGAACCTTGATACCCATTCGGCGACATTCATTGAGGTAAACCGCAGACTTGTCCTTGTCGTCCTTAACGCTGGTTAGCAAAGCTGACATGTATTCCGCCGGGTAGTTTGCCTTGAGATATGCAGTCCAATAGGAAACCAAGCCGTAACCAGCACTGTGTGCTTTATTGAATGCATAGTCCGAGAACGGAACTAGAGTTTCCCACAACTTGTTGATTGCAACTTGAGAGAAACCACGTTCTTTCATACCAGCTTCGAATGGCACGTATTCTTTATCAAGAATTTCCTTTTTCTTTTTACCCATAGCGCGACGCAGTAAATCTGCTTGACCAAGTGTGTAGCCAGCAACTTCTTGAGCAATCGCCATTACCTGTTCCTGGTAAACGATTAGCCCGTAAGTGTCCCCCAGAATTCCGGCCAATGGCTTTTCTAAGTCTGGGTGAATTGGAACTTGAGCTTTGCGCTTGTTTTTATAGTCCGCGTAATCAGTGTGAGCGTTAACACCCATTGGACCTGGGCGATACAAAGCAAGAACCGCGGAAATATCTTCGAATGAGTCAGGATTCATTGAACGCAGCAAAGATCGAATTGGTCCGCTGTCTAACTGGAAAACACCTAAGGTGTCACCGCGGGCCAAAAGTTCATACGTCTTTGGGTCATCCAGACCCAACTCTTCAAGCACAACCGTTTCGCCTCGATTGGAAGTGATATTTAGCAAAGTGTCATCGAGAACTGTCAGATTTCGAAGTCCCAAGAAGTCCATCTTTAGCAGACCAAGTGATTCGCACGCGCCCATATCAAACTGGGTAATAATTGCGCCGTCTTGATCTCTGCGCCAGACCGGTAAGACGTCGATCAATTCCTCTTTACACAAGATAACGCCAGCCGCATGCACACCTGGTTGGCGCTTTAGGCCTTCGATACCTCGCGCAGTGTCAACCACTGCCCTGACATCCGCATCGTCATCGTAAAGATCTCGGAATTCACCGGCTTCACCATAGCGATCATGTTCTGGATCAAAGATTCCGGAAAGTGGGATATCTTTACCCATAACACCAGGTGGCATTGCCTTAGTGATCTTGTCGCCAAGTGCATACGGGAAGCCAAGTGCGCGAGTTGAATCCTTTACAGCCGCTTTAGCCTTAATCGATGCGTAAGTGATGATCTGCGCCACGCGCTCTTCACCATACTTATGCGTTGCATAACGAATCATTTCGCTGCGTCGACGTTCATCAAAGTCAATGTCAATATCTGGCATTGAGATTCGCTCTGGGTTCAAGAAGCGCTCAAAGAGCAAGCCGTGCTGAATCGGATCTAGTTCGGTAATCCCAAGTGCCCAAGCAATCAGTGCACCTGCAGCTGAACCACGACCAGGTCCAACGCGAATGCCTTCTTCGCGGGCATGACGGCAAAGGTCAGCCACAACTAAGAAGTAACCCGGGAATCCCATTTGTTCGACTACGGCAAGTTCGAACTTAGCTCTCTCAAGATGTTCTTTTGGAATTTTGTTTCCGTTGAATCTGCGCTTTAATCCAATTTCGACTTCTTTAACGAGCCAAGTGTTTTCGGTCTCGCCAGCTGGGACCGGGAAGGAAGGTAATAGATCCTGACCTTCCACAAAATTAATGTTGCAACGCTCAGCAATTAACAGCGTGTTGTCACAAGCATCAGGAAGTTCGCGCCAAACTTCGCGCATTTCGGCAGCTGTCTTTAGGTAGAAGTCTTGAGCATCGAACTTAAAGCGCTTTGGATCATCCATGGTGGAGCGGGTACCAATGCAAAGCAACACTTCGTGCATTCGTGCGTCTTCGGGATATACATAGTGCAAATCATTTGTTGCGACTAACTTTAAATTCAAATTCTTTGCGATCTTTAACAAATCTTCACGATGGCGTCGTTCAATTCCTAGGCCATGATCCATTAACTCAACAAAGTAATTGTCTTGTCCCAAAATCTCGCGCATAGTTGCAGCAGTACTTAGTGCTTTGTCGTAGTTTCCAGCTTGGAGCCAACGATTTACTTCTCCAGATGGACAGCCAGTTGTACCGATGATTCCTTTGCCATGCTTTTCTAAAAGTTCAGCATCAAATCTTGGTTGGTAGTAATAACCTTCCAAGCTCGCCTTGCTGGATAACCTAAACAGGTTATGTAATCCGACATTGTTCTCGGCCCATAACGTCATGTGGGTGTAGTTGTATCGTCCACGGCCAGCACCATCTAATGAAGTGTCATCAACTGCAGGTGTACCAAAATCAAATGGTGCGCGCAGTGCACGACCTTGTGGTGCGAAATATCCTTCGATACCAATGATTGGTTTTACATTGGTGGACTGAGCCTTTTTCCAGAATTCAAATGCGCCATATAAATTGCCATGATCTGTCATCGCAATGGCGGGCATACCCAGTTCTTCAGCTTTAGAAAAAAGGTCACCTAAGCGAGCGGCGCCATCCAGCATTGAATACTCGGTGTGCACATGTAGATGCACGAACGAGTCATTGCTCACAGGATTAATCCTTTTATTTAGAGGGTAAGTACGCGAGAGGAAGGACGCTCCCCTAGGTTACCTGCGACCTGTGACAAGAAAGTGCAGTGGGTCTAAGTGATTTTTGCGTGGCTGAACATTTAGAGATTGCGTGCCAGTTCCAAGGACTTGGCTAAATCCGGGGCGTATTCCGAGTGGAAGGTGACCCGGTCACCAGACACTGGATGCTCAAAACCTAATCGGACTGCGTGCAGCCATTGCCGATCCAGTTTGAGCTTGGCTGCCAAAGTTGGGTCTGCGCCATAAGTAAGGTCGCCACAACAAGGGTGACGAAGACCTGACATGTGCACTCGAATCTGATGGGTTCGACCAGTTTCCAAATGGACTTCAAGCAACGAAGCATAAGCAAATGATTCCAAGGTGTCGTAATGCGTGATGCTTGGCCGGCCACCACTCATAATCGCAAATCGATACGAAGATGACGGATGACGATCGATTGGAGCGTCAATGGTTCCGTTAATCGGATCTAATCTGCCTTGAATCAAGGTGTGATAAATCTTGTCAACAGTTCTATCGCGGAATTGATCCTTGATGCTGACGTACGCACGTTCTGACTTAGTAACAACCATTAAGCCACTGGTACCAACATCCAGACGATGCACAATTCCTTTGCGCTCAGTTGGACCATATTCAGTAAGTACAGTTCCCATTGCTGCCAGAGACCCAGTAACTGTTGGTCCAGACCAACCCTGACTTGGATGGGCTGCTACTCCAGCTGGCTTATCGATTACTACGAATGAGTCATCTTCAAAAACAATTGGCAACTCAACGGTTGGTTCTGGTTCGTACATGTCAGGATCTGGAAGATCTACTTCGATGACGTCACCAAATACCAAGCGCGCACTCTTCTGGGCGACTTTGCCATTTAAAGTGACGCGCTTTTCCTCGAGCATCGTCACGCAACTCGCACGAGATTCTCCCGTCAAACGTGCTAACGCAACGTCACAGCGTTCACCCTCCAAAGACTCATCGATTGGCCAGGTGCGAATCATTTCTGGTCCGAATCTAGATTCTCTGGAAGGGCGTCAGGTGTTTGATAATCGACGCCACGAAATGACAGAACGACCATCGCGATTGCTGACACAACTACGGCACTATCAGCAATGTTGAACATCGGATAATTTGGCACCGAAATAAAGTCCACAACATGCCCATGAAACATTTCTGGGCTGCGGAAAATTCGATCAATCAAATTCCCCAAGGCGCCACCAAGTAATCCACCCAGCGCAATTGCCCATGGCTTATTGGTTACGTTCTTGGAAATCAAAAGAATCGCAATAGTCACCGCGATAGCGATCAAAGTGAATACCCAAGTAACGCTGGTGCCAAATGAGAAGGCTGCCCCCGGATTACGCACGAATGAAAACTTTAGAAATTCGCCAAGAACTTTAATGTCAGATTGATTCTCAAGTCTTGCCACAGCCCAAATCTTGGTTGCCAAATCAAGCAGTATGACAATAAGTGCAGTAGTTAAGAGTTGGCGACGATACACGACGTTAGGAACGGTCTTCACGCTCGCGACAAGGCATGCACATTGTTGCTCTTGGGTTAGCTTCTTGCAGACGAAGCTTTCCGATCTGCTTTCCACAGTTCTCACATGCACCGTAAGTTCCGGCTTCGATTCTTTCTAAGGCGCGATTGGTTTGATCCAAAAGATCCTTCTTGTTTGAAAGAATCGAGATTTCGTGTTCCCGCTCAAAAGTCTTAGTTCCGGCATCAGCCTGATCATCACCAGCACCTTCGCCACTTTCCATGATCAAGGCATGGAAGCTTTCTTCGGCTTGGGCAATTTCAACTGCAAGTTCTTGTGCTTCGGAAGTAAGCATCTTGCGTACCGCATTCAATTCAGTCTTGGTCCAGTTGGATTCATCTTCCTGAACTACTGGATGCTTAGGTGCAGCCTTCTTACCTGGCACTGCTTTGCGAACTGAAGGTAGACCAACTGAACCAATTGGGTTAATAACCTGAACTGGCGGGCCAGCGAGAGCGGCAGCTGCGGCGGCTTCAGCTTTTGCAATGGCAGCTAGTTGAGCTTTAGTGACCTTTGGTTCTTTTACTACTACCGGTTTTGGTGCTGCAACTTTCTTGGCAGCCTTAACTGGTGCCGCTTTCTTGGCTGGAACCTTCTTGGCTGGAGCCTTCTTGGCTGGAGCCTTTTTAGCAGGGGCCTTCTTTGCAGGAGCCTTCTTGGCTGCGACCTTCTTTGCTACTGGCGCTTTTTTGGCAGGGGCTTTCTTAGCTGGAGCTTTTTTGGCAGCACTCGCCTTGGTCGCAGTCTTCTTAGCTGGTTTCGCAGCCATGGTATTCCCCTTTAATTAACGCCTAGTTTTTATCGACTAAGTCCCTAGACTCTACCGAGTCCATTGGATAATGCTCGCTAGAAGGTACGTTAAAACACGAATTACTGCAATTTTTGGCTAAGTTTTGGATACTTCAGGCCCAAATCGCATTCCAACAGGCGATTTTTACGCTTTGTGAAATGGGAATAATCAATCTTTCCCAGTAATCTTTACTCTTAGTCGGCAAAACCATGATGAAGACACATTGCGTAGCCAACAGCACCAAAGCTAGCGATTTGGGGGCGGTGAGAGCCCAAAAAGGTGTTGTTTTGCGCAGTATCACTTCTGAGTTGCCTCGAAGAACAGCGAAGTTAAGGTTTTACCGCCTTGGGTATCGCACAGTAGAACGAGACAGTTGACTGAAACTTAAGTGGATTTTGCGTCGCAACTGCAAAGTCAACAAGGGTGGTACCGCGGGAATGGCCTAAAAATCATCTCGTCCCTTGAATTCATTTTCACCAAACGGTGATCGTGAAAATTGACTGCAAGCGACGAGGAAAACTGATGGCATACCGCGACGTACCCGCGAAGATTGATCTTCCAGCGATGGAGCACGATGTGCTCTCGTTTTGGAAAGACAATGACATCTTTCATAAATCATTAGCGCGAACCAGTGATGGTCCGCGTTGGGTGTTTTTCGAAGGGCCGCCGACAGCTAACGGCATGCCGGGAACCCACCACGTAGAAGCGCGCGTATTCAAGGACATCTTCCCGCGCTACCGCACAATGAAGGGTTACAACGTTCCGCGCAAGGCTGGTTGGGATTGCCATGGCTTGCCAGTTGAATTAGCCGTTGAAAAAGAACTGGGTTTCACCGGCAAACAAGATATTGAAAAATACGGAATCGCAGAATTCAATGCACGATGCAAAGAATCGGTATTGCGTCACGTTGATGAATTCGAAAACATGACTTCGCGCATGGGTTACTGGGTCGATATGGACCAGGCCTATTGGACGATGGATGAAAAATACATCGACAGTGTGTGGTGGAGCTTGAAGCGAATCTTTGAAAAAGGTCTCTTAGTTCAGGATCACCGAGTTTCTCCTTACTGCCCGCGATGTGGCACGGGTCTATCCGATCACGAATTAGCTCAAGGCTACGAAGATGTAGTCGATGCCTCGGTTTACGTTCGATTCCCTGTGACAAGCGGTCCACTTCCAGAGAAGTATTCCGGAATCTCGTTATTGATCTGGACAACCACGCCTTGGACCTTGATTTCCAATACAGCCGCTGCAGTTAACGCTGAAGTTGATTATGTTGTGGCGCAAACTGCTGATGGTGAATACCTGGTCATTGCTGAAGCATTGCGCGAGAAGGTTCTTGGTGAAGACTCAAAGGCACTCGAAACCATCAAGGGTCGTGACTTAGAAGGTACTAGTTACCAACGTCCATTCGATTGGGTAACTTTCCCAGAAACAGATGCTCCGGTACACACCGTTCTATTGGCTGACTTTGTTACCACCGAAGACGGAACTGGCGTTGTTCATGAAGCACCTGCATTCGGTGCCGAGGATCTTGCGCTTTGTCGTTCTTATGGCTTGCCAGTTGTGAATCCAGTCTTACCAAACGGAACTTTTGAATCTGACATTCCTGAAGTAGCTGGTGTATTTTTCAAGACAGCTGATCCACGACTGGTTGAGTTGCTGGAAGAAAAAGGTTTGTTGTTCCGACACTTGCCATACGAGCACTCCTACCCACATTGCTGGAGATGTCACACTGCCTTGATCTATTACGCACAACCGTCTTGGTACATCAAGACCACTGAAATCAAAGATCAGTTGCTGGCTCAGAACGAGAAAACAAATTGGTTCCCAGAAACCATCAAGAATGGTCGATTTGGTGACTGGCTCAACAACAATGTCGACTGGGCACTTTCTCGCAATCGCTACTGGGGAACACCACTACCCATCTGGCGCTGCGAAGAAAACCATTTAACTTGCATTGGCGGTCGTGCTGAGCTTGCATCTCTTGCTGGAGATGAAACTTTAACCGTTGATCCGCATCGACCATTCGTGGATGACATCACTTTTGCTTGCCCGGAATGCAAGGGCACTGCTACTCGCGTGCCAGAAGTAATTGACTGCTGGTATGACTCAGGTGCAATGCCGTTCGCACAATGGGGTTACCCAGAAAACAATAAGGAAACTTTTGAAGCCAGTTACCCAGCTGACTTTATTTGCGAGGCAATCGATCAAACCCGTGGTTGGTTCTACACCTTGATGGCAATTGGAACTTTAGTGTTCGAGGAATCCTCATACGAAAACGTGCTTTGTCTAGGTCACATTCTTGATGAAGATGGCCGCAAGATGAGTAAGCACCTAGGAAATGTGCTGGAGCCAATTGGTCTGATGGATGAACATGGTGCTGATGCACTTCGCTGGTTCATGCTTGTCAGTGGCTCTCCTTGGAGTGCCCGCCGAGTTGGACACGGAACTATTGCCGAAGTTGTTCGCAAAACACTTTTAACTTACTGGAACACTGTGGCATTCCAAAGTCTTTATGCTCGCGCAGGTGACTGGGATAGCAGTACTGCTTCGCTAGATAACCTAACTGATTTGGATCAGTGGGCAGTTTCGCAAGCCACTCGCCTAGCGCGCGATGTTGATCAAGCACTTGAACAATTTGATACTCAACGTGCCGGTCGGTTTATTGCTGAGTACGTAGATGACTTGAGTAACTGGTACGTACGTCGTTCGCGCCGTCGGTTCTGGGATGCAGATAACGCTGCACTTAGTACTTTGCATCACTGCCTGAAGGTTGTAACTCAAGTTATGGCACCGTTTACGCCATTCATCACTGAACGCGTTTGGCAGGATTTGTACACAACAACTGATATTGAATCTGTCCACCTGAGTTCTTGGCCGCAGTGGTCAGATGAACAAATCAGTGACAGTTTGCGAGATCAAGTTGATCTAACTCGCCGCCTGGTTGAGCTTGGTAGATCTGCTCGCGCTGCATCAGGCGTAAAAACTCGTCAACCACTGCAACGAGCACTCGTTGCGGCTCCTGGCTGGGATGCTTTGCCGGAAGGGTTGCAGGCTCAAATTAGAGATGAAGTAAACGTCTTGAGCCTGGAGAGCTTGTCCGGAACCGGTGAACTTGTAGATGTCAGCCTTAAAGCCAATTTCAAGACGCTTGGAGCACGCTTTGGCAAGAGCACACCAGAGATTGCAGCTGCGGTAGCAGCAGCCGATGCAAACGCCTTGGTTGAAGCGTTGCGATCTGGTTCAGCAACGGTTACGGCTTCTGGGGTGGATTACGAGATTGGTCCAGATGACGTTGTGGTAACTGAAGTACCACGCGAAGGCTGGACCGTAGCCAGTGATTCCGGCGAATCGCTTGCCCTTGACTTAGCCCTGACGCCAGAGCTAATTGGCCAAGGTATTGCTCGTGATGTGACTCGCCTGATTCAAGATGCTCGAAAGACTACTGGCTTAGACATCAGTGATCGCATCACAGTTACTTGGGAATCTGGAAACGAATCAACGGCTTCAGCACTCATCTCACATGCTGACTTAGTTGCAAGTGAAGTGTTAGCAACCACTTGGACTCAAGGCGCTGTTTCCAATCCAACTGCAAGCGATGATGAACTCGAGTTAAAGGTTTTAATCACAAAAGCCTAGAAACAAAAAAATAAGCCTGGGA
>JBIIAS010000081.1:0-5590 GCA_044239795.1 Candidatus Nanopelagicales bacterium
GTTTGAACATTAGTAAATCGAACAATCGTGAAGTTTCCTGAGGTTGAGGTTTGTGGCGAAGTACAAGTGTTTGCGCGTGACGGTGTTGGGACAGCGGTAATGAGCCCAAGAGTTAAGAAACCTGAAATTGTGAAAACTAAAGCTCGTCGAGTTTTTCGGTTTAATGAGCGCAGCCGAGTGCGAAGATCACGGATGATCGCACTTTCTATGCCACGCAAAAACTTCACAACGCCCTACCGATAATCAACAATTTGATATGGGTGCGCCAAGGGCTGGACTTGAGAATTTCTACTTCAAGATGCCCGTGAAACACCTATTAATAAGGTATTTCAGCCCAAATATGGGTCCTCCAAAATGTTCGGGCAGCACCGCGCAAATCGCCTGAAAACGGATATTTTGGACGGACTGTCCAGTATGTGGCTGGCTTTAGGGTTTTTGGCCTAGGACAGGGCTACTTGGGCAGTCACAAGCACTTTGTCTTCAATTGATTCACGGGACCAACGCATTGTGATCTCATCAAGAATCTGACTGCCTACTCCAGGTACACCAGACACATTTCCTTCGCCATCATTTGTGACTTTGATTTGAATCGATCCATCATCTAGGTCTTGAATCGAGATTTCTACTGTGTCCGCTTTACCGTGGCGGATTGCATTTGTAACACTTTCTTTCACAATCTCATTGATGCAATTTGAAGTAACTTGATTTGCTGAGATTAAGTCGAAGAGATCGTCATCGATTGAAACCTTTAATTCGCAAACTCCTTGCCAAAGTTCAACTAGGTCGGCTAATGATGTTTTCAAGTCAAGGTTTGGTCCATCCAGATTCGTTAGCGATTCTGTTGCTCGCACTAGATCTTGACGAACTTTTTCCAACAATTCTTCATTAATTTCCTCGGCGCCAAGGATTCGCATATTTGCAGCAGTCAACGATGCCTGAACCGAGCCATGCAAAGTTTGCGCTGCGCGTTGACGCACGTGCCAAATCAATTGTGAGGTTCGGTTGAGCTCAAGATTCAGATCTTGATTAGCCAATCGAAGTTCTGATTCATAACTTCGTCGTTGGCTTTCAACAACGAAACCATAGGTAAGTAGAAGCCCAACCGCCACGGTTCCAAGCGTTGCGGTTGGCACTAACGAAAGTCGATCGATGGCGTAAATCTCAAGAGCGCGCAGAATAGGAACTGCCGGCGTCCAGGAAACGGCAAGGACAAAGGCTAATAACAAAAACGCTGGGCCTGATCGAATCGGTTTGTTTGCAATTGGCAGTTGAACAAACATCGAAAGAATCACCGCTAGCGGCGCATATGCAAGCATCATAATTGGCAATGCTGCATAACCAACATATAGAAATGCTCCAGTTGTATTTGGGACAACAAGGGTCAAATAGATCGCCAGGGGGCTGACTTTGTTTCGAAGAGTTATGTACTTTGGCAGAGAAATCAACGAAGGCTTTTTCACCGATGTGTTAACGCGTGGCACTTCAATCTTTTGTTGCTGATGTAAGGATGCACTCAGCGGGCGAAGTTTTGAATCAATCAGTACGGTAATTTTTGTGGCTGACGCCTTTAAGTTTCCTGAATCCTTTGAGGTGGCGTTCGCCAAATTCTGAGAAATTTCTGAGACTGCAGGTTCGATACTTTCTTTAACGATCTTAAAGATTTCAAGCCTTTGTTGTTCAACCAGATTTTCAGCTGATTGTTTAGCCGCAACTAACGCTTTGCGTTCAACAACTAGCTCGGATTGGATCTGAGCATGCTCCTTGATGAGTGCCGCAATTAATGCAGTTACCGAAAGAGCTAATGTTCCAAGCAGTGCTCCAGCAAATGCGCGGTATAGAAACTGCTGTTCTTCAGCCAAGCCAAACATTACAGACAGTTGTCCAACTGCTAACGAACGACTTATAGAACCAACTGCAAAAATTAGAAGGGTTTTACCTGGCTTTGGCGCGTATGGTCCAGTGGGTAAAAAGGCCATGCGCAGCCCGAGCAATACAAAGGTTGCAAAAATGTGGGCAAGGATTCCCGCTATCGCCCAGCCAATGCGAGAAGTTCCAAACCGATTTCCGTCAAAGGCAACCGCAACAAAGATGCCGAATGGCAGTGTCCACAAAACTACGCGCTTAGTAAACGCTTCGCTGCTGCCGACTAAGCGTAAAGTTTCGCCAAGCGATCTGGCGCCGACTTTTGTATCGTCACTCATTAACTATTGGCAGACCTGCTGCCTCAATGTAAGCGCGAGCGGCTGCGGTGCGAGTGCTAACTGTTGGGTCACCTTCGATGCCGGCTGCAGTAAGGGTACGGCGAATCAAGTGCTCAACGGCGCGAACTGTTGAATCACGTTGCTCTGCGATTTCGGCATTAGACATACCAAGTGCAATGCTTCGCAAGACTGAGATCTGTGATTTAGAAAGGTCTGCAAGTGGTCGTTCTGGATCTAAATGCTGGCGAAGTTCGTGATCAATGTCATCACGCAGTACGCGTTCTACAATTTCCGTTAAGACACCAGGCTGCGTGATTGTTTCTTTACGAATGTAAGCAGCGCGCTTAGGAATCGAACTTGCATCTTGTCCAGCAAATCTTGGATCAGGTAAATGCGTCAAAAAGACAATTGCTATGTGTGGGGCAGAGGTTGCAATGTATTCCGCGAGATCAAGTCCGGTTGGCCCATTGCCTAATTCGATATCAAGTAATGCCACATCAGGGTCTACTTCAAGAATCACGCGCTTTGCTTCTGCCGCAGAGGCAGCAACACTTACGGAAAACTTGCTGCCCTTTAATCCATCAGCAATGAGTGAGCGCAATAACGGATCATCTTCAACGACTAGAACTTTTCGAGAATCTAAACTCGCTACTGAATTTTTCGCAACCTTCATTGCGGCGACTCAATCAGGCGTCAATTTGATCAGCAACACCGCGAAGCACGGCTACGAGCTTTTCGGTTTGCTTGTCATCTGGGTAACGGCCGCGACGAAGATTTCCCGCGTAACCATCAAGAAGTTTGATGACATCTTCCAAAACAATTGCCATATCTTCGGCGTCTTTGCGGCCACCCTTAGCAACACTTGGTGGTGCTTCCAGGACTCGAACAGACAATGCCTGCATGCCACGCTTGCCATCGGCCACGCCAAACTCACAGCGGGTGCCATTCTTCAAAGTTAAGGTTCCAGCTGGGAGTGCGGAGGCATGCAAAAAAACTTCTTCGCCTTCATCCGTTTGAAGGAAGCCGAAGCCCTTCTCGGTGTCGTACCACTTCACTTTGCCTGTAGGCACGGTGTTCTCCTTGCGCTGGTTACTTTCTTGGGCACTCGATAACTCGATTGCCTTACTTAAGGGTAGATGAAAAGTCCGAAACCTCCCAAACCTGCGATTTCAATGCACATTCCGCAGAGGAAAGCAACAAATCTCAAGTGGCGCTAACCAACCAAAACCGCGTAACGTAGCAAGATGAGCACTTCCAAAAAGACTGAAACGGTCATGCGCCCACGGTCTTTGGCAGATGATCTGCGCCAGCGAAGTGATGAAGCTCTCGAGGTCCTATTCGCAACGCGTCCAGACCTACTACACCCAGTCCCAACTGACCTGGGACAGCTCGCAGTTCGCGCAACAACTTCACCAAGTGTTAGTGCCGCCCTTGATGCTCTTAACCATATAGAACTGAGTGTTTGTGAAGTTCTAGCTGCATTGCCAGATCCGGCTGCACGAGTTGAAGTTCATGCCGGTCTTAAGGGCGCCGTTGGTTACAGCGCCAAAGCAATCGATGCAGCAATAGATCGTTTGCTTTCTAGTGCTTTAGTTTGGGGCGATGACGAAGAACTTCACTTAGTTCGAGTTGCTAGAGAATCATTTGGCGCCTACCCATGTGGTCTAGCAGCATCATTTGCAGATTCGCGGCGCAAAGTTCGCGAATATGCAAACAAGAAAACGTTGGCTGAGAAAACACTTGCCAGTGGTCCTGATGAAGTTCGCGACATCATGAACCAACTTTTGTGGGGAACTCCAGCGGGAACAATGCGCCAAGCAAATCGTTCCGTTCGAATTGAAGATGCCAAGTCACCTTTGGAATGGTTACTTGCGCATGAGTTGATCGTTCCAGTTAGCGATAGTTCAGTTGTCGTGCCGCGTGAGGTTTCTATTTCATTGCGTAACGGGTTGCTACTTAAAGAAATCAAAACTGATAGCGGCGCTCCAGTATTGGGTTCGGTTGACTACAAGCGTGTTAACGACACCGGTGCGCACGCTGCTTTAGATTTCGTCCGCTTAGTTGAGACTTTGTTGGAAGCCTGGTCAATTGAACCTCCGTCACAACTTCGCGGTGGCGGCCTTGCGATTCGTGACTTAGCTACTGCCAAAGATTTACTTCGAGTATCTGAACATCTAACTGCCTTAGTTATTGAAGTTGCTTTTGCTTCAGGGTTGCTTGCAGCTGATGCAAATGAAGGTTGGTTACCAACTACTGCGTACGATCGCTGGCTAAGTATTGATGATGCTTCACGTTGGACCTTGCTGGCGCAAGCTTGGCGGGACATGGCTCGCGCACCTCACGTAGTTGGTGGTGACGGTGGCGATCGAATCAATTCCTTAACATCATCTGTTGAGCGTGGGTTTATCAATCCTCTACGTATTTCGCTTTTGGACATCTACCTTGGGCTTGATGATGGTGCGACAACTAGTGCTGCGATCATCACTGACCATTTAGATTGGCATCGACCACGCCGGTCTTCGATGGTTCGCGCCGCTGCAGTTTCTGCAGTACTTGATGAAGCTGCAACTCTTGGCATTACTGCCCTTGGATCGCTAACTTCATTTGGTCGCGCAGTGGCTAAGGGTGATGACCCAACAAAGGTTTTGGGTTCACTTTTGCCGAATCCAGTTGACCATGTAATTGTGCAGGCGGATTTAACTGCATTGGCACCTGGTCGATTGGCGGCAAACCAACGCCGAACAATGGCCGTGATAGCTGATGTTGAATCAACTGGTGCTGCCACTACTTATCGCTTCACTGAAAACTCAATCCGTAGAGCTTTGGATCAAGGTCAATCAGCTAACGACATTATTGAATTCTTGGCTGCCCTTTCCAAGACCCCATTGCCACAGCCACTCACCTACTTAATCGAAGACGTTTCTCGCAAACACGGCGTGCTGCGCGTTGGTGTGGCATCGATTTACTTGCGGTGTGATGACGAGCAATTGGTAACTGCAGTTCAAGCTGATCGACGTTTGGCATCACTTAAGTTCAGATCGCTTGCGCCTGGAATCGTGGTTAGCTCATCGCCTGCGGACATCGTGCTGGAAAAGCTTCGCGCTTGTGGTTATGCGCCAGTTGCCGAGAGCGCAGAAGGCGCAGTGCTTATTCACCGTCCTGACACCAAGCGCACTTCGGTTCGTGCCGCCGCTTCGCCAGTAACGGTCACTGGACCATCTAGTCGATTGGTTACTGCTGCGGTTAAGGCTTTGCGAGCCGGTGAACGAGTTGATGCCAGTAAGCCGGTTTCGACAAATGGCCCGCGCAGTACGACTTCACAAACCTTGACGCTATTAAACGATGCATTGGCTCAAGGTAAAGAAGTTTGGATTGGTTACGCAGATAAA
>JBIIAS010000173.1:0-5569 GCA_044239795.1 Candidatus Nanopelagicales bacterium
CTTCAGGATTAAACGGAAGTTTGACTGGCACCAAGACAGTCACCGTCGTCGATGGTGAGGCCGTATTCACTGACTTGAGCTTTGCCGGCATCGTAGGAACAGATTACAAACTTAGATTCACCTCAGGATCACTCACAGTTGCAGATTCAAACAACTTGAGAGTCACCCCTGGTGTTGCAGTTGTTGGTACTTCAACAATTTCCGCTTCCAATACGTCGATTGTTGCTAACGGGTCTACGACTTCCAACATCACAATCCAATTGAAGGACGCCCAAGGAAATTCACTGACAACCGGTGAAAACACGGTCACGATTCGAGTTTCCTCTGGCACGGGCAGCATTGGATCAATAACCAATGTCGGTAACGGAACTTATACTTCAACGTTTACATCAAGTACGACAGCTGGAACCTCAACCCTGGTTGCATCCCTTGGTGGCAACGACATCACAGCTACTCAGGACATTTCGTTGATACCTGGCGCAGCCACCAAACTTGGCATCTTGACCGAGCCTCCAAACACAACTTCAAGTGGCACGGTACTTGCTACCCAACCACGCATTGCAATTCAAGATGCAAACGGCAACACAGTTACAAGTGATACTGGTCGAAACGTAACTATCGGGCTGATTGGAAACAACGGTTCACTTGGCGGCACATTGATACGTTCAAGCGCCAGTGGAATCGTCACATTCAGTGGTGTGACCCTTGCCGGTTTAACTTCTGAAACATACGTATTGTCATTTAGCGCAACTGGTCTTACTGGAATTAACTCGCAAGTAATCAGCATGACTCCAGGCGCTGCGTCCACTGCAACCTCAACCGTTACAGCATCAAATACTTCGATCGTTGCCGATGGAAATACGACGTCACAAATCACCGTCACCTTGCGAGATGCCCAGAGCAACCTTCTGGTTGCCTCTGGTGGAACCGTTTTGGTTTCAAGGGCGTCTGGCAATGGAACAGTTTCTGCAACTACCAACAATGGAAACGGAAGCTACACTGCAACCTTTACTTCGCCGACAGTTGTTGGCACCACAGTTATCCAGGCAACTATTGGTGGTAGCACCATCACTGATACCGAAACCATAACTTTGGTTCACGGAACTGCCACTCAAATCAAGATCACTCAAACGCCAATTACAGGCGCCAATGCTTCAACGTTCACGCGACAGCCAAAGATCACCCTCTTTGATGCCAATGACAACGTTGTCACAACTAATAGTTCTGGAACTGTTGGCGTAGCTCTTCACTCTGGTGCGAACGGAACCCTTAGTGGAACCACTCAAGCTACTTTCATAAATGGCGTTGCTACTTTCACCAACCTTGCAATCACTGGTCGCACCAGCACAGATTATGTTTTGCGATTTACTTCTGATTCGTTCACCGTTGATTCTGGAAATCTGACATTAACTCCTGGAACTGCATCTGCATCGACATCAACAATTGTTGTTTCAGATTCGACATTGATTGCTAACGGCTCGACCACAACCACAGTGACCGTTCGATTGAAGGATGCTCAAACTAATGCATTGGTAGCAAGTGGTGGAACTGTTGCAATAAATGTTGCCAGTGGCGATGGATCTATGTCGACAGTCACTAATAACAATGACGGAACTTATACCGCTATCTACACCTCTGGAACTGTTGTTGGAACTAAGGCAATTACCGCTTCGGTTAACTCAGCAACTTTGAATGACACCACAAGTGTTCTATTGGTTCCTGGTCCTGCAACAAAGATTTTGATTACTCAGCAACCAACCGGCACTTCAAGTGGAACTGCACTAGGTACGCAGCCACAAGTTGAGATCACGGATGCATTCAATAACCGAGTAACTGGGGATAGCTCAACGCAGGTAACTGTTGCAATCAGCTCTGGAACTGGTGGAACCTTAAGTGGAACTCGCACGGTAACTGCTTCTTTAGGTGTCGCAACCTTTACTGATCTAACTTTGGCTGGATTGGTATCGCAGTCTTACAAACTAACCTTCAGTTCCGGCAGCCTGACTGCGCGAGAGTCAAGCGCAATCTCAGTAACACCAGGTATTGCAGTTGCAAGCACTTCAACAATTTCTGCTTCCAGTACTTCAATTACTGCCAACGAGATAACCACTTCAACAATTACTGTTCAGCTAAAGGATGCTCAAGGAAACTCGCTAACAACCAGTGGTGGCACTGTTGGAATGCGGATTGCCTCAGGAACTGGAACGCTTGATTCAGTTAGCAATGTCGGTAACGGAACCTACACATCTACTTACACTTCAAGTCAGGTAGCTGGCGCCATTGAAATTCGTGCCAGCCTTGGCGGTGTTGAACTTACCGAGGTCCAAAACTTAACACTAACTCCTGGAGCCGCTACCAAGTTAGCGATTTACCAATCGCCGATTTCCGAGCGAAGTGGCGAAGTGCTTTCTACACAACCGAAGATCTCGGTTCAGGATCAATATGGAAACGTTGTTGCTGCCGATTCAGGCCGTGTAGTCACAGTTGCAATTTCTGCAGGCAATGGCGGATCTCTTGACGGCACGCTGACTGTCTCAACGATAAACGGCATTGCTTCATTTAGCGATGTTGCGCTCGCTGGTATCACGACGAGTAATTACGTGCTGGGATTTACCACGCCAAACTTAACGAGCGTTGACTCCGGGGTCTTGTCGGTATCGAGTGGTGCGGCTCAAGTATCAACATCAACCTTTGGTGCTTCGGCATCATCAATAGTTGCTGATGGTGTAACCGCCTCGACGATTACTGTCACAATTCGTGATGCTAAATCAAATGCCTTAACTGCATCTGCTGGAACTGTAGAAATGTTTGTAACTTCTGGTCATCAAGGTTCGATCGGAACGGTAACGGACAATCGCGATGGCACTTACACTGCGACTTACATCTCAGGAACTTTGGTCAGTAGCACAACCATTACGGCCAAACTCAATGGAGTTGCCTTAACTAAGAGTGCAATCATTTCATTAACTGCCGGACCTGCAACACAACTGGCGATCACAACCCAACCAGTTGGTTCAGCTAGTGCCACAGTATTGTCACAGCAACCGGTAATTCACTTGCTTGATGCATTTGGAAACCACGCGATTCAGGATTCAACGACTTCGGTTACGACTGCAATTCATTCTGGAAATGGTGGCTCACTTGGTGGAACTGCAACTGTCCAAGCAGTTCAAGGTGTGGTCACATTTACCGATCTAACTCTTGCCGGTCTGGTAACTGAGAATTACAAGCTTCGCTTTAGTTCAGGCTCTCTAGTTGTTGCAGACTCAAACAATGTCACTGTAACTCCGGGTGCACCATCTACTGCAACCTCTGTTGTTTCAAGCTCAGTGACAACTTTGGTTGCTGAAGACGCTAATTCAACAACCGTGACAATTACTTTGAAGGATGCGCAAGGCAACTTGTTAACAACAGGTGGTTCAAGTGTTGGTCTTGCTGTTTCACCAGTAACAAGTGGCTTCAACAACCTAGGAAGTGTTGGCTCGGTAACTGATCGAAACAACGGAACTTACACCGCAACTTACACCGCAGGCACCAAGGTTCAATCTGTGCGATTCAGCGCAACCTTAAGTAGCAATGCGATTTCGGACACCTCTCAGCTTTCGTTGACTCATGGTGCTGCTCACCAAATTGCAGTTCAAACAAATCCAGTTGGTGGAGCGTCAGGCTCACAGCTTTCAACTCAGCCAGTGGTTTTGATCCAAGATCGCCACGGAAACACAGTTACTAGTGACAGTGGAAGAACGGTTTCTGCTGCATTAGGTGGCTTCCAAAACTCTGGAGCGCTAAGCGGAACGCGCACAGCGTTGACTGAAAACGGCCAGGCAACTTTTGCAGGCATTGTTATGACCGGACGAATCAACACTCAGTATTTATTGGAATTCACGACAACTGGCCTAGTTAGTGCAAACTCGCAAAACTTTGCAATCTCTCAAGGCCCAACCAACGTAACTAATTCAGCAATCGAATCAGATGCTGCAGCGATAGTTGCAAATGGAATTTCAACAACAGAGATTACGGTTTCGATCAAGGACTCCGAAGGCAACGTTGTCGCAGCAAGCGCTGGAACAGTCGCGCTTGTGGTTGCTCAAGGAACAGGAAGCTTAAGCCCAGTTGTGGATAACAACGATGGAACTTACACAGCAACTTTCACGGCAGGAACTGTGTCGGGCACGGCTCGAATTACCGGAACGCTAAACAACGCAGCTCTCGGTGGTAGCGCATCAATAGTTCTGACTTCTGGTCCAGCCGATAATGTGCAGATTCTGGTTGCTCCCGGAACGTCTGCCAGTGGTGCATTGCTGAGCCCTCAACCACAAGTGGTTATCAAGGATGTGTTTGGCAATACAGTCAGCGCTGATAACTCAACTGTTGTAACTGTCTCGTTGAAGTCCGGAGCATCTGGAACATTAGGTGGAACCCTAACTTCAACGGCCAGTGCAGGTATTGCTCAATTTAGCGACGTGACTTTAGCTGGCTTGGTTGGAACTAACTATGTTCTTGAATTTGATCCAGACACCACAGGCGTTGCCCCTATTGATTCCAACGCAATTAACCTAACTCCGGGAACACCAACACAGTTGCTGTTATCGACACCGGCAGCTACTGCTAATTCAGGCCAAGCTTTCGTTATCCAACCAGTTCTAACTGCCAAGGATGCGCAGGGCAACATCGCAACAAACTTCACTGCTGATGTAGCCGCAACAATCAGTGGCGCAACATTGCAAGGTGTCACCACAATCCCACTCGCAAATGGTGTGGCAACCTTTACTGATTTGGGGATGTTCGGTACTGCTAACTCGAGTTACCAAGTTACTTACACAACATCATTATTGAGTTTGAGTGACAGTCAAAGCCTCCTACTAAATCCAGGTGAAGCAAGTTACTTAGAAGTATTGACTGAGCCGACAACCGAGATGAATGGTCGCGTTTTCCAAACACAACCAGTTATTCAAATCCGTGACGCCCAAAACAATGCTGTAGTTACCAACGCGCCAGTAGATGTTGTAGCAAGCATAAACACGGGATCGGGAGTGCTTTCCGGTTCTACATCAGTTGCGACTGATTCATTAGGACTAGCAACATTCACAGACCTAATGGTCACGGGAAATACTGGAAGCTACACCCTCACGTTCACCGCAGTTGGACTATCAATTGATTCAAATTCATTTGCCCTGACCCCGGGTGACCAAACAATTGCCCGTTCGACATTTGGTTCTGATGCACTACCAAACGGAACGTACACTCCAACTGCAACCGCATACTCAGGATTACAAGTTGCTATATCAGTTGCAAACGAATCAGCAACAATCTGTTCCATCGAAGACGGAGTAGTCACATTCCTAAAAATGGGATCATGTGTAATCAAGTACAACCAAAGTGGAAATGACCATTGGTCACAGGCACCAGAAGTGACCGAGACCCTGACAGTTGGTCGCTTGACTCAAACAATCAACTTCACCGCCATTGATGACCAGCCTTACGGTGGCACGGATGTGTCCCTCGCAGCAACAGCTGAGTCTGGACTAGAGGTTGTATTCACGGTTAGTTCTGAAGCAAGTGTTTGTGT
>JBIIAS010000087.1:0-5159 GCA_044239795.1 Candidatus Nanopelagicales bacterium
TGGGCCGATCGTGTTGAAGCCGGCGACTTGGGTGTTGGCGATTTACTTCCAGTTTCCGAAAACGATGAGCGCCTAACCGCTGGCTTCACAGCACTCGGCGATCTTGAAGAACTATCCGAAGATCTTGCACCACTTCATCCAGCACAATGGGAACTTGGTTTAGGTCGCGAAAAAGTTTTAAGCACAGTTGGTTTAGAGCGCGCCGTTGATCGTTGGTTTGAAAAACTAAACGGTCCGCGTTCCGCGATGGCAAAGTCAGCTCCAGCTAATTGTGGCTCATGCGGTTTCTTAGTTGCAATCGGTGGATCAATTGGCCAAGTGTTTGGTGTTTGTGGAAACGAATTCGGCGCAGCTGACGGTCAAGTAGTGGCAACCACATTTGGTTGCGGCGCGCACTCTTCAGTTCGTGTTGAGCAAGCAACACCAATTCCAGTCGTTGACTTAGTGATTGATGATCGCGCTGATGAACAAAGTGACTCAAGCGATCTACCTGATTATATTGCTGATCCTGAGCTAACTGATTCAGATGAAACCGACGTAATCGATTCCGATGAAGCCGAAGATCGCACTGAAGCGATCGCTTCTGAATTTGCAATGAAGGAAGCAGTTGAGGCAATCGAAGCCGCAACCGAAATTCTTGAAATGGAAAACTTAGATGCTGACGAAGCAGCAACTGAGATTGCCGATTTCTACGGCGACGATGACAAAACTGAGCTGTAACTCAATTAGATCGCCTAAATTTCTTGATTTCAGTCTCTCTGTTGGGTACCGTTTAACCACGCCTTAATCAGGAGAGTCCAGTGAAGACCTACCATTTCAAGTCAGTAGTTATATCTTCATTAGTTGCATTGCTGCTATCTCAAACACCAGCTTTTGCAATCGATAAAGACCATTTATGGAGTCCTCCGAGTAGCCCCCCTGAAGCTGGTACACAAGTTGAGGGCTGGGGAGAAAACAGAGGTCAAACTCTTCCATTTTCTTTCTCACCATTCGATGAGGCTAATTCTGATTCTCTCCGGGAAATAGCAAGTTATTCTTTTGATACCGTTCTTGCAAACTGCACATCACAGGATCAAATTGGGTGTATTGAATTAATCAGGTTTAGCACAGATGACGGATTGACTTGGGATAATGCCGTCTTTATAGACACACTCCAGCAGAGAGATTTTGCTTATGGAGTGACTATAGATGATGGTTGGGCTATGCAACGCACCTCAACTTGGGAAGCAGATCCCACGCGTGGATTACTAAAAGCATCGTTACCAAATGAGTATGAGCTTGATGGGGCAAATCACGGGATGGGTGAGAAGTACACAATCAATGTCACAGCGATTTCAACTATAGAAGACGGAAATATACATGACGGAATTGCGAAGATTCAGGGACTTAAATTTGAGGCAATAGCCGGTGGCGTCAATGAGCAACTAGGTGATGAATGTGACTATTGGGGCATAAGTAACGAAATCATCGACGATGATCGAATTTCGTACTGTTATGAAGCTGTAGACCTACCTGACAATCTTCAACTTGAGGTGAATGTTCGGCTAGGTGACCGGATAAATGAGCTATCTGGTTGGTTTGATGGCAGGTTGTACGATCCAACGATTATTTTTGGCACAGAAGAACCAGGGTTGATTACTGTCAGGGGATCCCCTATGAAGGTTAACTATTTTGAGACCTTACCAATTCCAGATAATCACGAATTGTTCGATGCAGAACTAGGCGATGGAGGACGTGGAGTTTGGCGACCACGAACCGGATTAGATACTTTTTTAAGGCTGGAATCCTTTGTTCCAGATCGTTCTTCCGAAGTTGACTCTGTTTGGAAAATGGAATCATGGTCGCGGGAAGTTGGAATTGAAGAATGCTCTTCAAATGCAGGTGTCCAAGGAATCATTATTACAAATGCAACAACCTATAGTCCGAATCCTCCGACTTACAATTCGGAAAGTGGAAACTTAGAGTTTCAAGTTGCGTCAACTCGCTATCTGCCTGACGGCGTAACCCTAAACAAGGGGTACTACAAGTTGATACTTCAAGAATCCCTTGCGGACTGCCTCTGGGGTGAAGGTAACGCTACCTCGGCTTCAATATCAGTGATTGAAGATTCTGGAGAAGCTAATTCATCCGTAAACAAGATTCAGATTTTGGATGGATGGGTTTCATTTACGGCTTCTGATTTTCATTTCTCGGCGCCTAGAGTATTTGTTGGCTTCCAACAGAAACTGGTTGAGGCTGAAATCACACCAACACCATCGAAGGCTGCAGCCATACAACAACCTGTTCCAACTTCGTCACCATCGAGCTCTCCAGTTCCAACTCCAACACCAACCCCAACGGAATCAGCTATTGCAGCTCCGCAAACTGAAGATGCTAATGAGCTACCAACCAACTTATTACTAGGCATTGCGATAGCTGCATGGATCGCCATCTCTGGTGTTGTGGTTCTAATGCGAAGAACTAAGTGATTTAAGGATTACGTCTCATAGGGTGTCGATACACCAGCTCAATCTCGGTAAAGACCTTGCACGCTTAACAGCAATCAATATGAAGTACGCGAGCAATTGCGTGAATTGATTCTGGAATTACCTGGTAATGAACATTCATTCCACGACGTTCCTTCGTGACGATCCCAGCTTTTTCGAGTGTCTTTAAATGATGACTAACTGTTGGTTCCGAAAGATTTAAAACTGGCGCCAAATCGCAGGTGCAGGCTTCAAGGTCTGGTTGATCCAGCAAGAAACTAACAAGCCGCAATCGAGCTGGGTCGGCAAGCGCCTTCAAGCGAATGGCTAAGTCATTGGCATCGGCCTCGCTGATCTGGGTCGATTCCCCAAGTGGAGCGCAGCAAATCGGCTCAAGAGTCTCGAGAACTGGCAGTTGTTTAGGCACAAAGCCATTATGCCACATATTTGACATTCATCTAATAACTGGCATAGTAAGGAATTAGATACTCATCTAATTAGGAAAGGAGTCGAAAATGACATTTTGCTGTGAAGCTGAAGCTGTAGAAGCGCTTGAAACTTGCTGCCCTACCGAAACTGCTTGTTGCTAAAGATTTAGCAACAAGATCTTCTAGTTGGAAGAATCCTTGGCTTGCTCGATTCGATCCGCCCGACGCTTGGTGTATCGCATTCCGAGTAAGCCAAGGATGATTCCGCAAACACCAATTGCGATCCAATTGCCCCGGCCGGAGGCTTCGAGTTGGTCGCGCATCAGGACCATAATCAGCGTTGCCACAGACCAAATTCCTGTGCCTAATGTGACTGCTGTGATTCCATTTACTTCAAGTGGCGTAAGTTCCATTTTTGGACCCTGACCACCTTGGGAATGACTGTTTTCGTCCAGAGAGTCTGCGCCGTTACCCATACGTAGGACACTAGCGTGTCGTTATGGAAACCACTACAAAGACATCGAGCACACCGGGCTGGGATCGCTACTTCCACATGACCGAGCGTGGCTCCAATCTAGGGACTGAAGTACGCGGTGGCATTGTCACTTTCGTGACCATGGCATACATCGTTGTACTTAACCCACTTATCGTCGGAACCGCCAAGGACATCAATGGGAATTTCCCAGGTGGTGGCCAAGATATTGGTGAAGCAATTTCGTTAGTAGCTGCGGCTACTGCGCTTGTTGCAGGCATCATGACAATCTTTATGGGCGTACTCGGACGTTTCCCTATCGCAATCGCTGCAGGTCTTGGACTTAATGGATTCTTGGCCTTTGGCCTTGCTCCGTTTATGACTTGGCCACAGGCATTTGGCCTTGTTGTAATCGAAGGCGTAATCGTTTTGCTTTTGGTTCTGACCGGATTCCGCACTGCGGTATTCCATGCAGTACCAGATGCGCTGAAGTATTCAATCGGCGCAGGCATCGGTTTGTTCATCGCACTTATCGGTTTGGTTGATGCTGGAATCACTCGTCCAGGTGTTCCATTAATCGGCTTTGCAGTATTTGGTGAACTAGCTGGTTGGCCAATCTTCACATTCGTGTTTGGTCTTATGGTTACCGTTATTTTGGTGGCGCTTCGCAAGCGTGCTGCCATCTTGATCGGTTTGCTATCCACCACGGTGCTAGCAGTCATTCTTGAGACCACGCAAAAGATTGGTGGAGCAAACACAGATCCATCATTGCCAGGTCTAGAGAACCCAACAGGTTGGAATCTAAACGTTCCTGCAATTCCAGAAACCTTGATTGGTTATGTCGATCCAACTCCATTATTTGACATCAACATCTTCGGTGCATTTAGTGCAATCGGTGTTCTTGCTGCCGGTCTTGCAGTGTTCTCACTATTACTAAGCGACTTCTTCGACACCATCGGAACTGTCACAGGTCTTGCTAATGAAGCTGACTTGATGTCGAAAGATGGCGAAGTAGAACACCTTGGCGAAATCTTGGCTGTTGACTCTGTTGCTGCAATCGCAGGTGGTTTGGCTGGAACTTCATCCAACACCGCTTACATCGAATCAGCATCGGGCATCAGCGATGGCGCTCGCACTGGTATCGCCAGCCTGGTAACCGGAACTTTGTTCTTGCTAGCGATGTTTATTGCACCGCTGACCAAGATCGTTCCTTACGAAGCAGCCGCGCCGGCATTGGTTATCGTGGGCTTCTTGATGATGACTCAGATTCGTCACATTCCATTTGACGATTATGCAATAGCGATTCCCTCGTTCTTGACAATCATCTTGATGCCATTCACCTACTCGATCACAAACGGTATCGGCGCAGGTATGGTTACCTTCGTTGCTATCAAGATCGCACAGCGCAAGTCAAAGGAAGTTTCAGGATTGATGTGGATTATCGCCGCAGCATTCGTGATCTACTTTGCAATCAATCCACTAAAGGGATTGTTCGGCGCGTAAACAAAGTCTTTGGGGCGTACTGTGAAAAACGGTGCGCCCCATTGCTATGTCCTGGCGCTTTAAAAAATAGGCGATGTCCGATTTATCTAAACCATGAGTTATTGTTAAACCATGAATCCACGCACGCGTCGTATGGTCACAATCATTGTTCTAGTTAGTTTCTTTGTTGCGGTCATGGCCGCAGCCGTAATGCCTTATCTATAAGAACTAGTTTTCTGTAGGCACTAACTTCACTGGTCGCAAGGTTGCGATCGTGATCGCAATAACCAAACAAATTGGCACGATTACGTA
>JBIIAS010000082.1:0-5542 GCA_044239795.1 Candidatus Nanopelagicales bacterium
GAGTCAGTCTTAACCCCAGAAAACATCGAGAAACACTACGGTGCAAAAGTAACGGTTCTAACCCACGAATCTGGACCAGTAGTTATACCGGAACGCAACAAGTAGTTACTTGGTCGTAGCGTCGACAAACGGTGGCTTGGTTACAACTACTTCTAAATCTCTGCCGCGAACATCAATTACCAAAGTGTCGCCAAGTGATACCTCTGGCGAAAGTAGCGCCAACGCAATTCCCTTTTGCAAAGTTGGCGAGAAAGTTCCACTGGTAGTTTCACCAACAACTTCACCTGAGGCTGACTTAACTTGCATGTGGCTACGTGGAATACCTCGACCAGTGGCAAGCAATCCCCAAGCAACTCGTTTTGCGCCGGCAGCCTTCTCTGCAGACAGCGCAGCTCTTCCTGAAAACGCTTCTTTGTTCCAGCCCACTGCCCAACCGGTTCGGGCCTGAACTGGGCTAATTTCTGGACTGATGTCTTGACCGTGAAGTACGTAACCCATTTCAGTTCGCAAAGTATCGCGAGCACCTAACCCGCAAGGCAAGATTCCAAGTTCAGCGCCAGACGCTAGCGAGGCATTCCAAATATCTACCAAGCCCGCATTTTCGATAACTAATTCGAACCCTGGCTCGCCGGTGTATCCAGTACGGCAAATACTTACGTCAAAGCCGTTCCACTTCGCATCAGCAAATGCCATGTAGTCATGATCGGTTGGTAGGCCTAGGGCCCTAACTACTTTGCTTGCGTTCGGTCCTTGAACGGCAATGATTCCTTGCTTTAAGTGATTGTTTTCAATCACGATTCCTGTAGGCACAATCTTTTCTAGATGTGCAACTACAGTGCTGGCATTACCTGCGTTTGGAATGAAGCGAACTTCTTCGTTGCTAACCAAATACACGATCAAGTCGTCGATTACTCCGCCGGCTTCATTGCAAAGCATTGAGTACTGGGCTTGCCCTGGCTTGATTCGATCTAAGTCATTTGTAAAGACGCTATTTGCAAATGCGTAGGCACCATCACCCAAGATTCGCACTTTACCCATATGTGAAACATCGAAGATTCCAACTGCAGTTCGCACCGCGGTGTGTTCAGCCACAGTGCCTGCGGTGTATTCAATTGGCATATCCCAGCCGCCAAATGGCCCCATCTTGGCACCGAGGGATAAGTGTGTTTCATGCAAGGGAACTAAAGACATACTCAAACCGTACTAGTACCGTTTACCCTGTACTACCTGAGCCATGTGTCCCCTGCACCAATATCGACCCATCTAGTTGAATCGGAGAATCTAATGACAATCACAGTCACCCCAACCGTTCCTTCACTTAGTTACAAAACGGGCAACCCGTTGACGGCTTATGTAAATGCCGTTGTGGTTGGGCTATCAAGTGATGGTCAGTTAACTGTGGTCTCGGATTCGATTCCAAAATCTGCCGCGACCAAGATCGCTGCTGCTTTCAAGGAAGTTGGCGCTACTGGTTCAGTAGACGAAGTTACCCGTATCCCAGCTGGCACATTTGCCGACGCTGAAGTCTTAGTTGGAGTTGGACTTGGTAGCACCAAGAAAGAAATCTCACATGAACGCTTGCGCAGAGCTGCTGGAAGTGCCGTGCGCAGTCTTGGTGGATTCAAAAAAGTTGCGATTGCGATTACAGCAGATGGACCACTAGAAGCAGGTGCTCTGCTTGAGGGTGCTGCATATGGATCGTATGCATTTACCGAACATCGTTCTGCCACATTGAAGAAAGCTAAAGCGCCGGTAGCTTCGATTTCATTGTTTACCGCAAAGACTCGAACTAGTGAATATCGTGATGCGCTACATCGTGCCCAAGTGCTTTCCGAAGGCATCAACTTTGCTCGGAACTTGATTAATGCCTCACCTTTACATTTGGCGCCAGCCGATCTTGCTCGTGAAGCCAAAGCATTCTTAACTGGAACAAAAGTTAAAGTTGAAATTCTTGATGAGAAGGCACTTGCCACTGGCGGTTACGGTGGAATTTTAGGAGTAGGTCAAGGCTCCACTCGCCCACCTCGTTTGATTCGCATGGAATATCGTCCAAAGGGTGCAACTAAGCATGTTGCATTAGTTGGCAAAGGAATCACTTTTGATACTGGTGGCATCTCGCTGAAGCCGCCAGCAAATATGCATCACATGAAAGATGACATGTCAGGTGCTGCTGCAGTTGTTTCTGCGATCCGAGCTATTGCAGATCTAGAACTCAATGTCGCAGTGACTGCGTATGCAGCTTGCGCTGAAAACATGCCTGGTGGCGGCGCGCAACGCCCTGGCGATGTCATCACAACTTACGGCGGTCGAACTATTGAAGTTCTTAACACTGATGCTGAAGGTCGCCTAGTTATGTCCGATGCTTTGGTGCGAGCCGCAGAAGACAATCCAGATGTTGTAATTGATATTGCAACCTTGACCGGTGCTGCGGTAGTTGCACTCGGGCACCGCACAGCAGGCGTTATGGGTGATGCTCAAGTTCGCGATGCCGTGAAGGCTGCTGCGGATCGCGCTGGTGAAGAATTCTGGCCAATGCCGCTACCTGAAGAGCTTCGACCAGAGCTGGATTCATTAGTAGCCGACATTGCCAATGTGGGATCCCGAGAAGGTGGAATGCTATCCGCTGGTTGGTTCCTAAAGGACTTCATTGCGGAAGGACTGCCATGGGCTCACCTAGACATTGCGGGCCCAGCATTTAACCCGGGTAGCCCTTGGGGTTACACGCATAAGGGTGGCGTTGGCTTTGGAATTCGCACCATGGTGGCATTTGCTGAAGACGTAATGGACGGAACTGCTGAGATCTAGGCCACTCTTTTAGACCCGGACTGACTTGGTTTTACTCCGCGTGAAAGACTTAAGGTAGCGCGAAGGCGCTCTTAGGTTATTTGCGGAGGATTGATGCACGACATCGTAATTTTGGGTGGCGGAAGCGGCGGATATGCTTGCGCGTTACGGGCATCACAGTTGGGTCTTTCAGTTGTTCTAATCGAACAAGACAAACTTGGTGGCACCTGCTTGCACCGTGGCTGCATTCCAACAAAGGCATTGCTTCATGCAGCTGAGGTCGCTGACACAGCTCGCGAAGGTGAGCACATTGGTGTGCACAGCACATTCAATGGCATCGACATGACCAAGGTCAATGAATACAAAGATGGCGTTATCGGTCGTCTTTACAAAGGTCTGCAAGGTTTAGTCAAGAGTCGTGACATTACTTATGTCGAAGGTTCCGGAAAACTTGTAGCGCCAAATGCTGTTGAAGTAAATGGTCAGCGCTATGAAGGTAAGAATATTGTTTTAGCAACTGGCTCCTTCGCGAGATCAATTCCAGGATTAGAAATTTCTGGTCGCATCATGACAAGTGATCAAGCTTTGCTCATGGACTACGTGCCTGCGAGTGCAATCATTCTTGGTGGTGGAGTCATCGGTGTTGAATTTGCATCCGTTTGGAAATCATTTGGCGTAGATGTCACCATCATCGAAGGTTTACCTACTTTGGTACCTGCCGAGGATGCTGCAGTGTCCAAGGCAATGGAACGCGCGTATCGCAAGCGTGGCATCAACTTCAAGACTGGCGTTAGATTCCAATCTGCAAGCCAAGACGACAAGAGTGTGACTATTACTTTGGAATCTGGTGAAACCGTTTCAGCAGATTTATTGTTGGTTGCTGTTGGTCGCGGACCTCGCACTGAAAACCTAGGTTACGAAGATCAAGGCATCTCCATGGACCGTGGTTTTGTACTCGCCAATGATCGCCTTGCAACAAATATTCCCGGCGTATTTGCAGTTGGCGACATCGTTCCAGGTCTACAACTTGCACATCGCGGATTCCAGCAAGGAATTTTTGTGGCCGAAGAAATTGCAGGGCTTGCTCCAGCAACAATCGATGAACTAGGTATTCCCCGCGTGACCTACAGCGAACCTGAAATTGCCAGTATTGGATTAACTGAAGTTCAGGCCAAGGAAAAGTACGGCGACATCGATGCCTACGAGTACAACTTGGGCGGAAACGGCAAGAGCCAAATTCTGGGTACAACAGGTTTCATAAAGCTGATTCGCAAGAAGAGTGACGGAATTGTTGTTGGAGTTCACATGATTGGTGCCCGCGTTGGCGAACTAATCGGCGAGGCTCAATTGGTTTACAACTGGGAAGGAACCGCAGAAGATGTGGCTCCCCTGGTTCATGCTCATCCAACCCAAAACGAAGCAATGGGAGAAGCGTTCATGGCTTTGGCTGGCAAGCCACTCCATGCCCACGCTTAACCGATAACCTAAAGACAACTAGCAAAAGGAGTAACGGCACAGTGGCCACTACGGTATCAATGCCCCAACTGGGCGAAAGCGTAACCGAAGGAACAGTTACTCGTTGGTTAAAGTCTGTCGGCGATACGGTAACTGCTGACGAGCCATTACTTGAAGTCTCGACTGACAAAGTTGACACCGAGATTCCGTCACCTGTTAGTGGCGTACTGACTGAAATCATTGCTGGCGAAGACGCTGTTGTTCTAGTTGGTGGCGCACTTGCTGTCATTTCTGAGTCTGGCGCCTCCGCACCGGCCGCTACTCCGAGTGCTATCGAGACTCCAGTGCCTACCTCGGCTTCTTCTTCAGTGCCTGATTCCGAAGCAACGTCATCGCCAGCGACGACGGCTTCGGCACCTGCGATGACGGCGGCGGCAAGTGGTGCCCTAGTTACACCCGTTTTATTGCCCGCACTTGGCGAAAGTGTTACTGAAGGAACTGTGACTCGTTGGCTAAAGGCGATCGGTGACTCTGTCGCTGCTGACGAAGCTTTGCTAGAAGTTTCCACAGATAAGGTCGACACCGAAATTCCTTCACCAGTTGCTGGTGTATTGCTTGAAATAACAGTTGCTGAAGATGGTGTCGCCCAAGTTGGTGGACAACTTGGAACAATCGGCGCATTGTCTGGTGCAACTCCAGCAGCGGCGGCAGCTCCGGCTCCGGCTGTGACCGCCCCTGCTCCAGCATCAACACCAGAACCTGTTGCGTCAACCCCTGTTGCTGCAGCACCAGTCCCGACTGCTAGCGCCGCTACGAGTGCTCCAGCAGGTAACAGCAACGCTTACGCAACACCATTAGTGCGAAAGATTGCTGCCGAACGTGGCGTTGATCTTTCTACTGTTGTTGGCACCGGTGTTGGTGGACGAATTCGCAAGGAAGATATTGTGTCTGCACCAGCGACACTTGCTCCAGTTGTTGTAAATGAAACTCGCCCGGTTGAATCTAAGCCGTTCGTTGCGCCAACTGCACCAGTTCCGGCTCCGGCTGCTGCTAAATCAGCGCCACAAGCTGCGCCAGCAAGTGAACTTCGTGGTCGCACCGAACCAATGACCAGACTTCGCAAAGTTATCGCAGAGCGCATGGTCGAGTCACTACAGATTTCAGCTCAGCTAACTTCTGTTGTTGAAGTTGATGTAACTCGTATCGCTTCACTTCGCAATCGCTCAAAGGCTGCATTTGAATCACGTGAAGGCGTAAAGCTTTCCTTCTTGCCATTCTTTGCAAAAGCAGCATGTGAATCGCT
>JBIIAS010000083.1:0-5517 GCA_044239795.1 Candidatus Nanopelagicales bacterium
GAATCCCCTACTAGGTCGACGATGCGAACCTCGAATCCAAACTTCTTTGCTAATTCTTGAAGAGTTTCAACCGTGCCACTTGCGCCATGACCAAATCGGAAGTTTCTACCGACAATAACTACTTGCGCGTTCAGTGCGCCGATCAAAATGTCTTCTACAAACTCATCACTAGACATGTGCGCCATTGCATCCGTGAATTTCAAAGTTTCAACGTGGTCCACTCCGTTTTCCAGAAGCAGAGTGGCGCGTCGCTCTGGCAGGGTAAGCAAACCTGCAAAAGATTCTGGTCGTAAGAATGCCTTGGGCGGCGGATCGAAAGTTGCAGCTGTCAATGTGCCATTAATGCTGTTCGCAATACTTTTTGCAATGCCCAGTACTTGAAGGTGGCCAGCGTGGACTCCATCAAAGACACCAATTGTGACGACTACCGGAACATTAGGGCTATTCATTAGTTGCAAACACTACCAATGGATGAAGTACTGAGTCGGAATTATCAAACAATCCGATTGCTTTGCCATCTGGCGAAATCAGTCCTACGTGGCCGGAAGCTAAATCATTTGGCGCTACCAATCTCACACCGTTAACAGCCTTAACTGCCTGTTCTTCGGATAGCACCAAATGTGGAAAACCTGTCTTTACTGCAGTTGCCAGATCAATCAGTTCTGGATTGTTCTGCAGAGATTCCAAGGTAGTCATTGAGTCAAAGACTCCTGAGCGAGTTCGCCGCAACTGCGTTAAGTGTCCCCCAACTTCAAGGCGCTGCCCGATGTCTCGTGCCAAGGCTCTGATGTAGGTGCCGGCGCTGCAGACTACTCGAACCTCTACATCAATTACGCCCAGTTCTGGCAATCTTTTGATCTCAACGATCTCCAAATCATGGATCAAGACACTTCGGGACGGGATACTGATCTCTTCGCCATCTCTAACCCTTGCGTAAGCGCGCTTACCGTCAATCTTGATTGCACTAACTGCACTTGGTTGTTGCATGATTGGCCCACGAAAGTCACGAATCGTTTCTAGAATTTCTGATTCGGTTATGTGTGCGGCTGACATTTCTTTAACTAGCTCACCTTGGGCATCATCTGTTGTTGTTGAGATGCCGAGTCTTATCGTGCCAACATATTCTTTGTCATGGGCCGTAAAGTATCCAAGCAATCTAGTTGCCCGGCCGATTCCGATAACCAGCATGCCAGTTGCCATTGGATCTAAAGTTCCAGCGTGCCCAACTTTTCGAGTATTGAACAACTTGCGCATTTTTGCGACCACATCGTGGGAAGTTGGTCCGGCTGGTTTATCAACCAGGACAATGCCCTCAATGTTCAAAAAACTCACAACGCTTCTTAGTTATTGCTAACTGAATTTAGCGCGTCAATAAGTTGTGAAACTGTTTGATTCAAGTCACCCTTTGAGCTGTAGCCAGATGCGTACTTATGGCCGCCGCCGCCCAATTGATTTGCCAAGGTTCCAACGTTGACAGTTGTCTTGCTTCGAAGTGAAACTTTCCAATGCCCATCATCGGCCTGCTTAAGTACTGCAGCCACTTCGGCTTCCGAAGTTTTTCGCAAAGCTTCGATTACTCGCTCTACTGCTAATTCATCTAAGCCTGGTCTTTGTTCAATCGAAACCGAAGTGTAGACAAGCCCTTGGCCCGCTACTGCTCCAGGAATCAAAGTCGCTCGACTTACGGCTTCACCCATCATCACCAAGGCGGCAAGTGGCTCATCGTCAAACAGCAATCGCGACAACCTAGCGCTGTCCACTCCCGTATCAAGCAGTCGTGCCGCAGTCCGAAGCGTATGTGAAGTAGTCGATTGATACTTAAACGATCCAGTATCAGTAGTTAAGCCAGAGTAAACAGCGCTCGCAATTTCGACTGTTATTGGTATTTCCAAGCGATCAATCAGCTCAAGAACTATCTCTGCCGTAGCTGCTGCCTTGGGGTCAACTAAATGTATTGTGCCAAAACCCGTGAATGACTGATGATGATCAATTGCGATTGAAGCAGGAGCTGCTTCCAAAATTGGTTTGGCAATACCTAGACGCGCATCTGATGAAACATCACATGAGATAACCAAGTCCGCTGGTTTCAAATTCTCAGGCGCACAAATCAATTCAGTTCCCGGCAAAAAACTTAAGGATGCTGGTGTTGTGAATCCAGCTTCACCAACAGTTACCTGGACTTGTTTTCCCATACCTTGCAGCGCGAGTCCTAGCCCAAGTGCAGAACCAAGAGCGTCGGCATCAGGCGTGACATGAGCTAGCAGCAGAACGTTGGCAGACTCAGCAATAGCTGAAATCGCCTTGTCCCACTCAGGAGTGGATGAAAACGAAGCCACGAAACCTACTCAGAAGCAGTTTCGGAACGACGGTATGGATCAGAGTCTCCGGCATACCTAGCCCGAGCTGCTTGTTCATGAACTGCTTTGTCCGCAATTGCGGCTTCTTGCAACAGATCATCAATAACTCGAACATTCTCTGGCAAGGCATCGCGAATGAATTCAACAGTTGGCGTGAACTTAATTCCCGTACGCTTTCCTATTTCGCTCCGAACTAAGCCTTTGCTTGAATCCAAAGCAGCAGCTGAACTTGTAGCTTCAGCTTCATCACCAAAGACAGTGTAAAAAACTGTGGCTTCACGCAAGTCAGCTGAAACTCGAACACTTGTAACAGTGACGAATCCTAGGCGTGGATCCTTTACCTTTAGCTCCAAGGTTTCTGCAACGATTTCTTGGAATCTTTCACCCAGTTTTCGTGCTCTTGCTGCATCTGCCATGTTGAGCTCCCTAGTTCTTAGTTACGAAAATAGTGCGCAGAATTAACTGCGCACTATTTCACGCATTTCAAATGTTTCGATGATGTCGCCAACCTTGATGTCATTAAATGATCCAAGTCCGATACCGCACTCGAATCCTTCACGAACCTCAGTTGCGTCATCCTTGAAGCGTCGCAAGGTATCGATTGATAGGTCGGCTTGAACAACTGAACCATCGCGAACCAATCTTGCTTTTGCTTTGCGCTTGATCTCACCATTAAGAACCATGCAACCTGCAATGTTTCCAAACTTGCTTGAGCGGAATACATCGCGAACTTCAGCAGAACCAAGTTCGGCTTCTTCGTATTCAGCTTTGCGCATTCCCTTAAGGGCAGATTCGATGTCGTCAATTACGCCGTAGATGACGTTGTAGTAACGAATCTCGACATTCTCGCGATCAGCAAGATCTCGAGACTTGCCTTCAGGACGGACGTTAAATCCAATGATCATGGCATCAGATGCTGCAGCCAAAGACACATCGTTCTCGGTGATCGCACCGACGCCACGGTGAATAACGCGCAGGATAACGTTCTCGTCATCAACGTCGATGTTTAGAAGTGCATCTTCAAGTGCTTCAACCGAACCGGAAACGTCACCCTTGATGATGATCTTGAGTTCAACGACTTCACCCTTTTCAAGTGCCTTGAGCACATCTTCTAGGGTGTGACGTCCACGTCGAGCAGCCAATTCGGCATTTCGTTCACGAGCGCCGCGAGATTGCGCAATCTGACGAGCAATTCGATCTTCAGCAACTACTAAGAAGCTGTCGCCTGCACTTGGCACCGAAGTAAGACCTAGAACCTGAACCGCACGAGCCGGACCAGCTTCCTTAACTGCAACGCCATTTTCATCCATCATTGCGCGAACGCGACCAAACGCGTCACCCACAACAATTGAATCTCCGGGACGAAGAGTTCCGCGCTGTACCAAAACGGTTGCAACTGGTCCACGACCGCGGTCAAGGTTTGCTTCGATTGCAACACCCTGAGCGTCTTGAACTGGGTTAGCACGAAGATCAAGACCAGCATCAGCAGTCAACAGAATCGACTCGATTAGATCATTGATGTTGAGGTTATTCTTCGCAGATACATCTACAAAGATAGTGTCGCCGCCATACTCTTCTGGAACTAATCCATATTCAGTTAGCTGACCACGAACCTTTGTGGAATCTGCGCCTTCTTTGTCAATCTTGTTTACAGCCACAACGATTGGAACGTTTGCCGCTTGCGCGTGATTCAAGGCTTCAATTGTCTGAGGCTTAACACCATCATCAGCAGCCACAACCAACACTGCAATATCAGTTACCTGTGCTCCACGGGCACGCATTGCGGTGAATGCTTCGTGACCCGGAGTGTCAATAAATGTGATTGCGCGTTCAATGCCTTCATGCATGTGATGAATTTGGTAAGCACCAATGTGCTGAGTAATTCCACCAGCTTCGCGTTCGATGACATTCGTTTGACGAATAGCATCAAGCAATCTGGTTTTTCCATGATCTACGTGACCCATAACAGTGACGACTGGCGGACGAATTACTAAGTCTTCGTCATCGCCTTCATCGCCAAATTCAAGATCGTAAGACTCAAGCAATTCACGATCTTCATCTTCTGGCGAAATAATTTGAATTTCGTAATTCAATTCAGCGCCAAGAAGCTGCAAGGTTTCTTCATTAACAGACTGAGTAGCTGTAACCATTTCACCCATTTTGAAAAGAATCTGAACTAGTGATGCTGGTTCAGCGTTGATCTTGTCAGCAAAATCGCTAAGTGATGATCCACGAGCGAGACGAATTGCATCGCCACGACCCATTGCCACAGATGATCCGCCTGTGACCGGTGCCATCATGTTGTCGAACTCTTGACGCTTTGCACGCTTTGACTTACGACCCTTCGAAGGTCGACCGCCAGATTTTCCGAACGCACCAGCTGTGTTGCCACGACCGCCTGTTGAGTTTGGACGTCCACCTGGTCTGCCACCTGGTGCTCCACCCGGAGCTCCGCCTGGTGCACCAGCACCGGCAAAGCCGCCGCCAGCACCTGCTGGACGAGGTCCACCAAATCCGCCTGGGCGATCTCCACCTGGTCGTTGACCACCAAATCCGCCTGGACGATCTCCCGCTGGACGACCTGGTCCACCTGGACGCTGTCCGCCAAATCCGCCTGGACGATCTCCGGCTGGACGACCTGGTCCACCTGGACGAGCACCTGCTGGTCGAGGTGCTCCAGTTACACCGCCACCAGGACGTGGTCCTGCGCTGCCAGATGAGAATGGATTGTTTCCAGCTCGCGGTGGGCGCGGTGCAGAAGTAAATGGGTTGTTACCAGGACGAGGACCGCCTGGTCGAGGACCTGGTGTTGCGCCAGCTGTTGGACTTGCCGATGCTGCAGGTGCATCGTTGATTGGAGCTGCAGAAGTTGGAGTCTGCGTAGGTGCATCGCTGACTAGTTCCTGAGTTGAAACTTCTGTAGGCGTGGGGGCTTCAACCGGAGCGGCATCAACTGGAGCTGCAGCTTTTTTAGCAGGGGCTTTCTTTGCAGGTGCAGGAGCTTTAGCTGCTGCTTCTTTTAATTCAGGAAACTTGTCATGCAAACGGCGAATAACGGGAGCTTCGACAGTCGACGATGCCGACTTGACGTACTCACCAACTTCTTCAAGTTTTGAAATGATGTCTTTGCTTTCGACGCCTAGCGCCTTTGCAAGCTCAT
>JBIIAS010000084.1:0-5501 GCA_044239795.1 Candidatus Nanopelagicales bacterium
CCTTCCATGAGCATTCGATCGGCAAAGGTTCCACTGTCGCCTTCATCGGCGTTACAGCAAATGTATTTTTGATCAGATTCTGTATTGAGTACCGTTTTCCATTTGATGCCCGCAGGGAAACCTGCTCCACCACGTCCGCGAAGTCCGGATTCAGTAACTTCATCAACGATTTTTGCTGAAGTCATCGCAATTGCATTGCGCAAACCTTTAAGTCCGCCGTTGGCTTCGTAATCCACCAAGGAAAACGGATCAGTGACGCCTACTCTGGCAAAAGTAATTCGAGTTTGATTTTTGAGGAAATCTAATTCCTCAACAAGACCTAGACAAGAATCATGTGCACTTCCAGACAGGAATCCAGCAGCAATTAAGTCAGGAATCTGATCAGTAGCTACATTCGCATAGCCAATTCGTCCAGCCTGCGTTTCAACTTCGACTAGTGGCTCAAGCCACAACATGCCGCGCGAACCATTTCGCACAACAGTTACATCAAGTCCATTCTTGGCTGCATGATCGGAAATTGCCTGAGCGACTTCATTTGCGCCCATTGATAATGCTGCTGAGTCCATAGGGACGAAAACTTTTGTCATGCGGTCACCGCCGAGGTTGCGGCAAAGATTTTTTCGCAGGTGGCTCTGCCAATCGGCGCACCGTTTACCATGGCTGCTGGACCTAGAGCGCAATTACCTAAGCAAAAGGTCTGCTCCATTTGAATGTCATCCTTGATGTTTCCTTTATGGATGTCATAACCCTTGTCATGAAGTTCACTAATCAGACTTTCACTTCCTGAGGCTTGGCAGGCCTCGGCAACACAAACCTTGACTACTGCCTTTGCAGGAGGTGTCGAGCGGAAGTCACTATAGAACGTGAAAACGCCATAAACCTCAGCGCGCGAAACATTTGAATTCTTCGCGATGATATCCAGGGCACTATCGGGTACGTAGCCAAGGAGTTCCTGCACTAGTTGCAATGAGCGCAGAACTGCAGATCCGTTTCCTTTGTAAGGTCCTAAGTAATTAAGGATGCTTTCTTCTGAGAAGTTACTCACTTGGTGCTCCAATTAGTTTTAGCAACTGTTCTTCAAGGTGCTTGTCGCCAACCTGAATGATTTCAAGTGGTAAGCCAATTAATTCAGCAGCGTCTTTTGCGGCAGCTTCTAATTCAGGGGTTTGATGTTGAGCTAGCCATAAAACTCGTTTGTATGAGTGGAAGTAGTCATCGCGCAATTCTGGGTAACGATCCAAACCCATTTCTGTCATGACGCTTCGGCGAAAAGTCTTAACTAAGTAATCAGTGAATACATAAGTTCCCGGAACGGCCTCAAACTCAGCTTTCATTTTTTCTGCAGTTGCAAAAACGTCATAGCAATGGTCGCCTGATAAGCGGGAAACTTGATACTTGTCGCAAAGTGCATCAATTGCCCCATATGTTCCACAGTCTGCATAGGCAATCGCTACTTGATCATGATTTGGCTGTAATTCCAGAATCATTTTTTCAACTTCTGGTGCAATGCCTTCAGGGCGATTGTGTAGCAATGGGTTTATTGGCTCTATGCGCAATGTCAGATTTCGACGATCTGCAATTTCGTGCACATGGGCTGCCAGTGCACCGCAAGCTATAACTGCAACGCTCATGATGGCAGCGCCAGCTCCAAGAAGAATTTGTCATTGAAATCTGGGCGATCCGAAAGCTCCACGTAATCAACTTCATCTAGCAAAGTTGTTGCGCCACTTCGTTCGGTGCTGGAAAGCAGAACCATTTTTGCGCCTTCACCTGCAACGTTTCCAGCACTTACGATTCGCATGACAGGAAGCTTTGGAACGAGTCCAATTCCAATTGCAGAGGCTGGAGATAAGTAAGAGCCAAATGAGCCAGCTAGTAGAACCTGCTGCACATCATCGTCGACCAGGCCAACTTCTTCAAGAAGTAGGCGCCAGCCGGTTGCAATTGAGGCTTTAGCAAACTGAAGTTCGCGAACGTCACGTTGTGACAAGTAAACCGTTGGTTCTTCGCCATCCCAATGAAGTACGAAGATTCGATCTCCAGCTTCACGGGTCAAAAGTCGCGAGGCTAAATGTGGTGCAATTTCCAAAGCAACTTCGTCCGTTACAAATCGCCCTGAATCATCAATCAACTTTGCTTTGTGCAAGACATAAACAGCATCAACAAGGCCGGAACCACAAATACCTACTGGAGTTGTATCTCCGATGACGCCTAGTTTGATTCCTTCGTCAGTAACTTGAACAACTTCAATGGCACCATCGGCTGCGCGCATTCCACAAGCAATCGAGGCCGCCTCAAAGGCTGGGCCAGCAGGAGCTGCAGTTGTAAGAATCTGATCACCGTTCGAAAGTACGATTTCGCAGTTAGTGCCGACGTCAATAAGAAGTCGAACTCGCTTATCGCGATCCATTCCAGTTGCTAGGACTCCAGCAACAATGTCGCCACCAACATATGCACCAAATGCCGGGAATAAGAAAACTCGCGCCGATGGCAATAGCTCAATGCCGATTTCAGCCGCGGTAAAGATCGGCCATTTTTGGGCGGCAGTAATAAATGGCGCAACACCAACTGGTTCTGGATCTACGCCTAGCAAAATCTCAACCATCGTTGCATTACCAGCGATTGCAATTTCATAAACCTGGTCTGCTGAGACTTCCGCTTCAGTGCAAACTTCTGCGATCAGTTCATTTAATGTGGCAAGACCCGCAGTTTGCATCAAGCCAGCAGCTAACGGATCCATCATGGTGGCCGAAATGCGTGAGATAACGTCGGCGCCAAATGGTTGTTGCTTATTCAGCATTGACTTAACTGCCATTGGGGTTCCGGTGACAAGGTCTAGCAGCGTTGCCACAACTGTTGTAGTTCCAAGGTCGATACCGATTGCGTAATTCTGTGCGGAAGTATCCCCTGGTTCTACTGCAATCAAAGCTTCATTCACAATAACTGCGGTGACTTTGAAATCGTTCTTGCGAAGAACTGTTGGAAGTGTTTTAAGTACTGACAGATCAGCTTCAAATTCCAAGTCATCCATAGCATCGCGCAAGCGATCAATGTCAGGGCGCTGATCGTGAAGAGTTGGTTCAACAAGTTCCACGTATCGCTTTTGAACTGCCGGGCGCAGAATTACTTGGCGGCCAACTCCAACTGTTGCAGCTTTTGGACGAGTTGAAAGTGGCGGAACATCAACCTTTAGGTTTCCATTTGCTCGAGCAACACAAGCCAAACGCCAGCCATCGGCTAGTTGCTCTGGACTAAATGCCCGAATGTCCAAGCGTGAAACCGGAACTTCACCTTCTATGACCTGGATCTTGCACTTCTTACAAGTTCCATGACCACCACAGGTTGAGTCAATTGCTAAACCATTCCAAGAAGCTGCGTCAAAGACAGTGACTCCAGGTGGCACGCGAACATCAGTTCCACTTGGTGTGAACTGTAATTGAACGCGACCAAGCCCACTGACCGTTGTGTCAGTCTTTGTGCTTTCTTCGTTTGGCACGGTTTATCTCTCGCTTAGTTTGAAATTACGCTTCTTTGTTTGCGCGGAAATTGCTGATCCAATTTGCGCCCCACTGGTCTAAACCAAGTAGTAAATCTGCAGCACGAACTGCTTGCACTACTTCTGGAGTACGGCCATCCATGATCGCCGATGTTAGACCCATTGACATAGCCATTGGCATGAATGCTGAGTTCAAAGCATGACGATTTGGAAGACCGAATGAAACGTTGGATGCGCCGATGGACATGTTTAAGCCGTACTTTTCTTTAATCAAGTAGATCGTTTCAAGTGTGTGTTTAACATTCTCAGGATCAGCACCAACTGGCATGGCTAGTGGATCGATCAAAAGGTTATCTAGTGAGATGCCTTCTTTTTCAACGCGACGCACAATCTTTTCCACAATGACCATTCGGTCTTTGGCAAGCATTGGGATTTCAATTTCATCATTTGGCAACGCAAGGATCGCAGCATCGTATTTCTTCACCAAAGGAAGAATTATGTCCATGCGCTCGTCTTCACCAGTCATTGAGTTGACTAGTGCTTTTCCTTCGTAAACTGCCAACCCAGCATCGAGGGCTTCAATTACAGATGAGTCGATGCAGATTGGAAGATCAGTTAGGGACTGGACTAGCTTGATGGCTCGGGCTAAAAGCGCAGGTTCATCAGTAAGCGGCACACCCATATTCACGTCAAGCATGTCGCAACCGCCAGCTACCTGGTCGGCTACGTCTATGTTGATTGTTGAAAGATCATCAGCGCGAAGCTTTTCCTGGAAGATCTTGCGACCAGTTGGGTTTAGGCGTTCGCCAATGATTACGAACGGTACATCGTCACCAATTGTTACGGTTTTGGTGGCGGAACTAAGCACTGTATGCATGGTCGTCCTTTACTTCGTTTGGGATTGAGCTGCTAGTCGTTACTTGGCGAATTCTGCCGAGATCTGACATAAGTCTTTCTAGTGTCTCATCATTTCTAAAGTCAGTGATATGCATGCCTCGCACGCCTGGTTGAGCCAATGCGTGCTGGGCGAATTCAAGAGTCTGTAAATATGCTTCTTCAGCTGGGTCGGCCGCTTTTTCGACACGAGCAATTTGATCCGCTGGAACATCGATACCAGGCACGCTGTTGTGCATGAAGTTCAATGGCCTAGGACCTTTAACCAAAACAACGGTTGGAATAATTGCAATCTTTCCGGCTAGGCCAGCGTCACGCACTCCAGCGCAAAACTTTTCTAGTCGATCTTGGTGATAACAGATCTGAAGCTGCAGGAACTTTGCGCCCGCTGCATACTTCTTTGCCACTCGTTGCACTCGATACTCAAACGGTGGGGCGCCGGGGTTTTCAACTGCGCCAATAAACATATGTGGAGCTGGATCAATCTTTCGTCCGGACATGTACTCCCCGCGCTTGAGAGTTCCCATCAGGCGAACAAGTTGTGGACCATCTGTATCAAAAACTCTTCGGGCTTCAGGCTCATCGCCTGCGGTTACATCATCACCGGTTAGTGCTACGAAATTTTCAACGCCAAACATTGATGCGCCCATGATGTCAGCTTGTTGAGCTAAACGATTCTTGTCGCGACATACAATCTGCAAAATTGGCTCGAGGCCGAGTTGCTTAATGGCTATTGCAGTTGCCACATTTGATGCGTGTGCATGCGCTGCGGTGTTATCCGTTGCATTTACACCATCAAACCAACCTTGAAAACGATCGGCATATTTCTTTGCTTTTTCTAGACCATTGCCATCGAGGGAATGGAACTCAGCAGTAAATACCGTTTCGGTTGTATTCATTAACTTGTGCTCAAGCGTTGACATTAATGATCGACTCCTTGCACAACCGATTCATCAGTTGTGTTCTTCCAACCAGCTGGAGTCCAGCGATCTCGCTTAGTGAAGAAGTTCTTCCAGGACGAAGTTCCCTTTAGGCGGTTATCAACCGGTGGACGTAAATGGTTGTATTCGTCCTTCCAGGATGACGGCAATGGCCAATCTTGTGTGCGGTC
>JBIIAS010000085.1:0-5447 GCA_044239795.1 Candidatus Nanopelagicales bacterium
CCGCAAGTATCGGTTTTGCTGTGGCAATGTACGGTGTTTCGTTCGGAGCCTTAGGCACTACAACTGGGCTTTCGATCCCCCAGACCATGGCATTATCCCTTTTGATGTTTACCGGAGCAAGTCAGTTCACCTTGGTTAGTACCTTGGCTTCTGGTGGAACTGCGCTAACAGCAGTAATTGCCTCATGGTTGATGGGTACTAGAAACGCGGCGTACTCCATGCGGATGACGCCCATCTTAAAAACATCTGGACCTGGTCGGTTAGTAGCAGTCCAGTTAACAATTGATGAATCAACTGCCATGGGCTTGGCGCAAGATGAAGAAGCTTTTGAAGGCCGTGCCTCCAGATTGGCTTTCTGGGCAACTGGTTTGTCCGTTTACTTGTTGTGGAACTTGGCGACATTTATCGGTGCAATAAGCGTTTCAGCAATCGGCGATCCAAAGTCGTTCGGTCTGGATGCCGCTATCGCTGCAGGTTTATTCGCGTTAGTTTGGCCACAAATCAAATCTAGAACAGATTTGTCAGTGGCATTCGGCGGTGCTTTGATAGCGCTGGCATTCACTCCGCTGGTTCCTCCTGGTGTTCCAGTTCTTGCGGCCGCCATCGTTGCAGTAATCGTTGGCTGGGTTACAAGTAGGCGATTGCCATGATGTGGTTTGCCGTTCTTGCTGGCGCTGCCGGGTGTTATGCACTCAAGTATGTGGGAAGTGTGATTCCAGCCCATGTTTTAGAACAACCTACTGTTAAGAAGATTGTTCTACTGCTACCGATCTCGTTATTGAGTGCTTTAGTTGCAGTACAAACATTTGCAACGAGTCAAAACTTGACTGTAGATGCCCGAGTCCCAGCCTTGGCAGCTGCTACTGTTGCGCTTAAATTCAAGGCACCATTTATTTTTGTCGTCTTGATTGCTGCAGCTACAGCTGCGGCACTTAGATACTTTGGATTAGCTGCCTAGTTCAAGTAGGTGTTCAAGTCCATATGTGAGCCCTGGAGTTTGTGCCACTTTACGAACAGCAAGTAAAACGCCTGGCATAAATGACTCGCGGTCATAGGAATCGTGTCGAATAGTTAGTGACTCCCCTGGACCACCAAACAAAACTTCTTGATGGGCAACTAAACCTTGGGCTCGAATGCTGTGCACTGGGACACCAGACACGTTAGCTCCTCGGGCACCTGGCAGTGAATCTGTTGTTGCATCGGGCATGGCTTTCATGCCAGCACGTGCTTCGGCAATCATTTCCGCAGTTCTCCGTGCAGTTCCGCTTGGTGCGTCTGCTTTTCGCGGGTGATGCAGTTCGATGATTTCAATGCTGTCAAAGTGTGGGGCTGCTTGTGCTGCAAACTGCATCATTAATACCGCTGCTAATCCGAAGTTAGGAGCGATTACAACATTGGCTTTGCTTGCTGCAAATTGCTTTTCAACGGCGGCTAACTTGTCCGCATCAAACCCTGTTGTGCCCACAACTGCGTGAATGTTGTTTTCAGCTAGAAACTTTAGATTTGCCTCAACTGAATTAGGTGTCGTGAAATCAACCACTACTTCAGCGCCATTGGAAACCAATTCCTTAAGGTCGTCATTAACGTCAAGAGCTGCTACTAATTCACAGTCAGCGCTCTGTGCAACGGCCGCACACACAGTTTCACCCATACGTCCTTTGGCCCCAAGTACGCCAACTTTAATCTTTGACATAAGTTACTCCGGTCCAACAACTGCAGTAAGTCGGTCTTGTGACCATATCTGATGCGCAAGTGCATGAACTTCATCCATGGTAACCGCTGAAACTCTATCTAGTACTTCGGAAACTGAAGGCACATAACCATTGTTCATCTCAGATCTGGCAATTCTGCTCATTCGTGAGGAAGTGTCTTCAAGACCTAGAACCATTCCGCCACTTACTTGGCCCTTGGCTTTACTTAACTCTGCGGCGGTAATGCCATTTTGGGCTACGTCGTCAAGAACATTGGTAATAACTTCACGGACTTGATCCAGATTCTTTGGACTGCAGCCGGCATAGACGCCCGCCATGCCAGCATCTTGGAACTGCTGGCCAAAAGAGTAAACCGTATAAACAAGTCCACGCTTTTCGCGAACTTCTTGGAACAAGCGACTAGACATGCCGCCGCCGAGTGCCGCATTGAATACTGACTGAATGTAGCGTCGCTCATCAGCTCGGTCTAGGCCAGGAACGCCAATAACTAGGTTTGCTTGTTCAGTTGTCTTGTCTTGTTTAACGTATCCACCGGTTTGCAAAACTTTTGTCTTGTTCTTTACGGATACATAAGGTGCATCGTCGCCATCGAGAGCAAATCCGCCTTGATTGAACGCACTGCGAACAAGTTTCACAATCGTTGCGTGTTCCACATTTCCAGCTACGGCAACAATTAAGCGGTCTGGGGTGTAGTACTTTTTGTAAAAGCTATTGATTGATCGCCTGGAAAGCGACGAAATATTCTCAACCGTGCCGAGAATGGATCGGCCCAATGGGGCGTCACCAAACATGGCTTTAGAGAATTGCTCGTGGACTAAATCGGCTGGATCATCGTCACGCATTGCGATCTCTTCAAGCACAACTTGGCGTTCTTGATCAACATCAACTGAAGTGATTGTGGCCGAAGTAATCATGTCCACTAGGACATCAATCGCCTGCGGAACGCTGGTGTCTAATACCCGGGTATAAAAGCAAGTTACTTCCTTTGAAGTAAAGGCATTCATCTCGCCGCCGACAGCATCGATAGTTGATGAGATATCTAGTGCGCTGCGAGTCTTGGTGCCCTTGAATAGCAAGTGCTCTAAGTAGTGTGCGGAACCAGTCTGCGAGGCAACTTCATCGCGAGAACCAATGTTTACCCAAATGCCTATGGCTGCAGACCTAACGGATGGCATTTGCTCGGTGATGATACGAAGTCCGCCAGGTAATACTGTTCGCTTTACCAAACCGCCTTGCTCGGCGGTCAGTAACGTGCGAGTGGTCCCTGGGCGTTGTTCATGCCCAAGGACCACTGCGGAGTTTCGTGATGTCACAGTTTTAGTCTTCGTCTCCAGCGTCATCTGCGCTTTCGTCCGAACCTTCAACTACTGGAACTAGCGATAGCTTTCCACGTGGATCGATTTCTGCGATCTCAACGTGAACCTTGTCGCCAACCTTAAGAACATCTTCAACGTTCTCAACGCGCTTGCCACCGGAAAGCTTGCGTAGCTGACTGATGTGCAGCAAGCCGTCCTTGCCAGGGGAAAGTGAAACGAAGGCACCGAAGTTTGTTGTCTTAACAACTGTTCCCATGTAGCGCTCGCCCACTTCAGGCATGGTTGGGTTTGCAATGGCGTTAACCTGGGCGCGAGCAGCTTCAGCTGATTCGCCGTTGGTTGCACCGATGTAGACCGTGCCGTCATCACCAATGGAAATATCAGCACCAGTTTCTTCTTGAATCTGGTTGATGATCTTGCCCTTTGGACCAATAACTTCACCAATTTTGTCGATTGGAATCATTACGGTGATGATGCGCGGTGCATACTGTGACATTTCGTCAGGTGCATCGATTGCTTCAAGCATTACGTCAAGGATTGCAAGACGTGCTTCGCGGGCCTGAGTTAGGGCGCCAGCCAAAACTGAAGCTGGAATACCATCCAACTTGGTGTCTAACTGAAGTGCAGTAACAAAGTCCTTAGTTCCGGCAACTTTGAAGTCCATGTCGCCGAACGCATCTTCAGCACCAAGGATGTCAGTAAGTGCAACATACTCAGTCTTGCCGTCGATTTCATCAGAGATAAGACCCATTGCAATACCAGCTACTGGTGCCTGAAGTGGCACACCTGCATTTAGTAGTGACAAGGTGGATGCACAAACTGAACCCATTGAAGTGGAACCGTTTGATCCCAGTGCTTCAGATACCTGACGGATTGCGTATGGGAAATCCTGCTTGGAAGGCAAAACTGGAACAAGTGCACGTTCAGCTAAAGCACCGTGACCAATTTCGCGACGCTTCGGGCTACCTACACGACCGGTCTCACCAGTTGAGTATGGCGGGAAGTTGTAATTGTGCATGTAGTGCTTGCGAGTAACAGGTGACAAAGTGTCTAGCTGCTGTTCCATTTTCATCATGTTCAAGGTTGTTACGCCAAGAATCTGAGTCTCGCCACGTTCAAACAATGCTGAACCGTGAACGCGTGGAATTACATCTACTTCGGCACTCAAGGAACGGATGTCGCGAAGGCCACGGCCATCAATACGAATTTTGTCCTTGATAACGCGCTTGCGAACTAGCTTCTTGGTTAGTGAGCGAAGGGCTGCACTAACTTCCTTTTCGCGACCTTCAAAACTGCCAGCTACTTTTTCGATAGTCAGTTCTTTAACTCGGTCTAGTTCAGTTTCGCGCTCTTGCTTGCCAGCAATAGTTAGTGCCTTTGCAAGGTCGTCTGAAACTGCTGCTTCAACAGCTGCAAACACGTCTGCTTCGTAATCCAAGAAGACTGGGAACTCAGCAGTTTCCTTGCCTGCAACATCTGCAAGCGCGGACTGGGCGCGACACAATTCAGCGATGAATGGCTTTGCGGCTTCAAGTCCTTCAGAAACAACTTCTTCAGATGGAGCCTTAGCACCACCCTTGATAAGAGCAATTGTGTTTTCGGTAGCTTCAGCTTCAACCATCATGATTGCAACGTCGTTACCAACAACGCGTCCAGCAACAACCATGTCAAAGACTGCGTCTTCAAGCTGGCTGTGTGTTGGGAATGCAACCCACTGACCGCTGATTAGTGCAACGCGAACGCCACCAATCGGTCCGGAAAATGGCAAACCAGCAAGCTGTGTTGACATAGATGCAGCGTTGATTGCAATTACGTCGTAAAGCACATCTGGATTCAGCGCCATTACGGTCACAACAACCTGAACTTCATTGCGAAGTCCCTTAACGAATGATGGACGCAATGGACGGTCAATTAGACGGCAAGTAAGAATTGCATCTTCGGTTGGACGGCCTTCGCGACGGAAGAATGATCCTGGGATACGTCCAGCAGCGTACATACGCTCTTCGACGTCCACGGTTAGTGGGAAGAAATCAAACTGATCTTTAGGTGATTTACCTGCAGTGGTAGCAGATAGCAACATTGTGTCGTCATCCATGTAAACAACTGCGGTTCCGTTTGCCTGACGTGCTAGACGTCCGGTTTCGAACTTAACTGTGCGCTTTCCGAATGACCCATTGTCAATCACAGCAACGCTGGTCTGTACTTCGTTACCCTCCATGGGTAACCTCCCTCTTTATAAAGGGATAACACTGCACTTCTAACGAGTGAAATGCATTCAAATCACATGTCGATCTTCGATCGAGAAGCGCGGCTCATTGAGCCGAACTTCACTACCGAGGACCGACCAAACTGCTCGAATGTGCGTGCTATCCGCGGTTATCGCAAAACTGCGAGTCTTGATTTTGTGCTTGCTGTGCCG
>JBIIAS010000178.1:0-5346 GCA_044239795.1 Candidatus Nanopelagicales bacterium
GCTAACACTAAACACGAAGCCGTGATCAGCGCGGTGACTCGAGTGGGACTCATATTTCGATTCTAGTCGGCTTGATGTGAATATGAAACGGGCTAAACAAGCCCTTTCTCACAAGTTTTTCAGCAGGACGACTTATATTTTGGCTATTGATTCTCGCGCGCTCTAAGGAATTCGAATCCCTAACCTTCTAATCTCTTCGAGACTGCTGGAAAATCACTTCACCTTAGCTGTGCTCTTGGAAAGCCAAGTGGTTGCCGTCGTTCCTGTGCCTTTTCCAGTCACTGCAACTGCAATGAATTTTCCTTTAAAGGCATTAGTAACAGCCAGAGTAGATTTAGTTGCTTTTGAAATCTTCTTGCAAGATTTTGGAATAGTAGAAGTGGCACTCTTTACCTGCGAAGTGCAGGAGTACCACTGGTAACTAATCACTGGCGTTGGATATCCGGTCCATGTACCTTTCTTGGCTGTTAGTTTGTTCGTGCCTTTGGTTGTTGCGGTTGCCTTACCGGTAATGGTTGGTTTTGTTGAAACAACTGCTTTGACTAGATTTCTAGTCCAAATGGCATAAAGCGTAATCGAGCTAGTTGCTGAGGGCGAATAAGGGAAAGTTACAATAGAGCCTCCATCAGTTGCTGACCAGCCAACAAATGTGTAACCGGTACGAGTTGATACCGGCGCAGTTTGAATTGTGCCGCCTGTGGTAAATGAACCGGGATTAATCGCGGTGCCGCTAGCCGAGTTATAAGTGACAGTGTTGAGGTTGGCCGTCCACTTTGCATTTAAAGTCAGGTCCTGATCGGGAATGGTGAGGAGTTGGGTGGCGATGTAATCGGTACCTTGACCGCTCGTTAATTGATTCCACCCAGCAAACGTGTAACCCGCTTTTGCGAGGCTACCCGAATTGTTTGGAATAGTTATTTCGTCGCCAACACCGCGCATCATAGTAGCTGGCGTGGAGCCTGATGAATTTCCATTCCCCGAAAATGTAACTACACGCCCTTTAACTAAAGTCAATCCCTTCCAAAGGTCGCCATAGCCACCAAAGCCAATCGCACCTACGCGGGCAAACGCTGATGACTGCGGTGCGATTAGGAAGTCTCCATCTTGAGTTGTGGTTGGGGCATCTCCCAGAAAATATAGTTTCTTCGAATTCAGTCCACCGTCAAAGGCTTGCGCATCAATTGCACTTACGCTCGCGGGAATGGTGAGGCTGTCAAGAGCAAGCGTAAAGCTAAATGCGTTGCGCCCAATAGACGTAATGCCTTCAGCGATTGAAATGTTGGAAAGAGACGGGGCGTCAGCAAAGGCAAATTCTCCAATAGTTCTCACGCTTGTAGGAATGGACACACTCGAAACGCCCCGGTTAGTAAACGCCTCTGCAGAAATTTCAGTTACAGAACCTGGGATTGCATAAGGACCACTTGTGCCAGATAAGAATACGATTAGCGTGGTCTTGTTTATATCAAATAGGACATTGTTTTCACTAGAGTAAGTGTCATTCAATGCATCAACGCTAAAGTTAGTTATTCCTGATAAGTAGAAAGCGTTAAATCCAATACTTGTCACATTTGCTGGAATAGAAATGCTAGTAAGTAATGATGTACCAGCAAATGCGTAGTTCCCGATAGTTGTTACGCTAGCTGGGATAGTGATGCTCGTAAGTGACGATGCCTGGATAAATGCAAAGTTCCCAATAGTTGACAATTGGCTTTCGCCCGCAAATGTTACCTTTGTAAGAAGTGTCGCTTGATTGAACCCGTCAGACGCAATTTCGGTTACGGTCGAGGGAATAATTGCTTCCCCTTCACATGTTGTTCCATTAGAGACAACATTCGAAGTGATGGTGAAAGTTCCACCATCACTGCACGTGACTGTGGCGGCCACCGCAGGGCTTATTCCAATTCCGAATATTGCAATGGCTGTGCTTATAACTAATGTCAGAAATCTTCGCATTAACTTTTCGATTCACTCGTTTGAAGTAACGAAAAGACTTAAGCCAGACTAACTGAGATCCAGCGAAGTATTTCCATTGAGAGTCATTCTATGCACAATTAAGCTTGCTATTAAAAGGTGTGAAAACAAAGAATAGGTCGAAATGTCCGATTTCGTTTTAGCAGTTAACTAACTCTGCGCGCTCGAAGGAATTCGAATCCTTATCTTTTTGATTTTGATCCTTTGAAGACAGCTGGAAAATCACTTCACCTTGGCTGTGCTCTTTGAAAGCCAAGTGGTTGCCGTCGTTCCCGTGCCTTTTCCAGTCACTGCAACTGCGATGAATTTTCCTTTAAAGGTATTCGTAACAGCCAGAGTTGATTTGGTTGCTTTTGAAATCTTCTTGCAAGATTTTGGAATAGTTGCAGTAGCACTCTTTACCTGAGCAGTGCAGGAATACCACTGGTATGAAATCACTGGAGTTGGATATCCAGTCCATGTGCCTTTCTTGGCTGTTAGTTTGTTCGTGCCTTTAATTGTTGCGGTTGCCTTACCGGTAATGGTTGGTTTTGTTGAAACAACTGCCTTTACTGGGTTTCGAGTCCATTTTGCATAGACGGTTATAGCAGAAGTTTCCCCCGTTGGTGAATAACTCGATCCGGCATCAGCAATCTTTGAGGTCAAACCTGCATCCGAGTGCCAGCCAGCGAATGTGTAACCGGTGCGAGTAGGAGTAGGTAGCGTAATCGCGGTATCTCCAGTAACGAAGGTGTTAGAAGCAACAGTGTTTCCGCCGGTTGCCGAGTTGTATGTGTATGTAACGGTGTAAATGCGATTCCACTTGGCATAAAGTGTGATGTTTGAAGTTGCGCTCGGTGCGTAAGGGAACGTAATGGTTGTTGAACCGCCGTCAGTTTCAGTCCATCCGGCAAAGGTGTATCCGGCGCGAGTTGGTGCAGTTGGTTCAGCAATGCTTCTCGCGTATGCCTGGGCAGCAATCGTTGAACCACCATTTGTGTTGTAAGAAACTGTGTAAGCACCTACTTCAACTACGAGGCCGTTCCAGTCAACTCCAACATTTGCAAAGTCAGTTGCGTCAGATCTGATGAAGGCCTTGGCGCCACTTGCCACTGAGCCAAATGCGGAATCACCAATAGTTGGTGCATTCCCTAAAAAGTAGACACTGGTAAGTGAGGTTGCGTTACGAAACGCTTGGTTACCAATACTTGTGACACCTGCTGGGATGGTGATGAAGGGAAGTGCAGTTGCGTTATTAAATGCGGAGCTATCGATGCTTGTGACGCTTTCGGGGATGGTGATAAAGGTTAGTGAAGTTGCGTTACGAAACGCGCTGGATGGAATTCTTGCGAGTTGACTACCGGATGCGAAGGTGACTCTGGTAACTGAAGTTGCACCTTCGAACGCGCCATCACCAATGCTTGTGACGCTAGCTGGGATGGTGACGGAGGTTAGTGAGGTTGCGTTACGAAACGCGCCATCACCAATGCTTGTGACGCTTTCGGGGATGGTGACGGAGGTTAGATAGGTTGCGTCACTAAATGTGAAACGACCAATGCTTGTGACACTTGCTGGGATGACGATGGAGTTAAGTGCGGTTGCTTTATAGAACGCACTATCACCAATGCTTGTGACGCTAGTTGGGATTGCATAAAAGGTGTTATTTTTCCCCAATGGATAGGCAATTAGCGTCGTCGAGTTCTTGTTAAACAACACTCCCGAAGTCGAACTGTAGCTTGGATTAGTGCCATCGACGGTAATGCTGACGAGTGCTGTTGTATTGCGAAACGCTTGGTTACCAATGCTTGTGACACTTGCTGGGATGTTGATGGAGGTTAGTGAAGTTGCGCTACTAAATGCGAAAACACCAATACTTGTGACACTTGCTGGGATGTTGATGGAGGTAAGTGAAGTTGCGCTATTAAACGCACTATCACCAATACTAATTAGCTGGCTACCAGGAGCGAATGTGACACTGGTAAGTGAAGTTGCATCTACAAATGCTGAGTCACCTATGCTTGTGACACTTCCTGGGATCGTGATGGAGGTAATTGAAGTTGCGTTACTAAATGCGGAGCTACCTATGCTTGTGGCGCCTGCTGGAATTACTACTGCGCCGGTACAGTCACTTCCTTCTTTGACAACACCACTATCGATTTTGTATGTCGTGCCCACTTCTGAGAGTTTTCCCGTAGTACAGAGGTAAGTTGCGTCTATGGGCGAGATTGAGACAACTAAACCCTCCCAGGTATCTCCTTCATTTGCAAAACCACTGGCTCCATCTTTGATAATCACTTGGGCGCCACTTGCCACTGAGGCAAATGCGTCTTCACTAATAGTTGGTTCATCCCCTAAAAAGTAGACATCGGTAAGTGAAGTTGCGCCTGCAAATGCGAAGTAATCAATGCTTGTGACACTTGATGGGATGGTGATGGAGATGAGTGAAGTTGCGCCAAAGAACGCGCCTTCACCAATGCTTGTGACACCTTCTGGGATGGCGTAAGAGGTGTTATTTTTTCCCAATGGATAGGCAATTAGCGTCGTCGAGTTCTTGTTAAACAACACTCCCGAAGTCGAACTGTAGCTTGGATTAGCGCCATCGACAGTAAAGCTGACGAGTGCTGTTGTATTTTGAAACGCTCCACTATCGATGCTTGTGACACTTGCTGGAATGGTGATGGAGGTAAGTGAAGTTGCGTTAAGGAACGCGGAATTACCAATACTTGTGACACCTGCTGGGATGGTGATGGAGGCTAGCGAGGTTGCGTCACGAAACGTATTGCTATCGATACTTGTTAGAAGGCTACCAGGAGCGAATGTGACACTGGTGAGTGAAGTTGCGCGTGAGAACGCTCCACTACCAATGCTTGTGACACTTGCTGGGATGTTGATGGAGGTAAGTGAAGTTGCGTCAAGGAACGCGCCGGATGGAATTCTTGCGAGTTGGCTACCGGATGCGAATGTGACACTGGTAAGTGAAGTTGCGCGTTCGAACGCTTCATAGCCAATGCTTGTGACGCTTGCTGGAATGGTGATGGAGGTAAGTGAAGTTGCGTTATAAAATGCGTCACTACCGATGCTTGTGACGCTTTCGGGGATGGTGATGGAGGTAAGTTTAGTTGCGTTAACGAACGCGTTATTACCAATGATTGTGACGCTTGTTGGGATTGCGTAAGAGGTGTTATTTTTTCCCAATGGATAGGCAATTAGCGTCGTCGAGTTCTTGTTAAACAACACTCCCGAAGTCGAACTGTAGCTTGGATTAGCGCCATCGACAGTAAAGCTGACGAGTGCTGTTGTATTGCGAAACGCTTGGCCACCGATGCTTGTGACACTTGCTGGGATGTTGATGGAGGTAAGTGAAGTTGCGCTATTAAATGCGAAAACACCAATACT
>JBIIAS010000086.1:0-5333 GCA_044239795.1 Candidatus Nanopelagicales bacterium
TACGAAACTTTCCGTTTAGCTTTAACGCAAATGGAATAGCTTGTTCCGCAATCTCCGCAATAGTCATATCGCTGCAAAAAACTATGGACGTTTTGGAAACTGCGAGAAATCAGGTCGACGCTTTTCTTTGTAAGCATTACGACCTTCTTGCGCTTCTTCGCTCATGTAGAAGAGCAAAGTCGCATCTCCAGCAAGCTGTTGAATTCCAGCTAAGCCATCATCGGCAGCATTGTGACTTGCCTTAAGCATGCGAAGTGAAAGCGGTGAGAGTCGCAACATTTCACGGCACCACTGAACGGTTTCAATTTCAAGATCTTGCAGTGGCACAACTGAATTCACTAAGCCCCAGTCATACGCTTGTTCGGCGCCATACTGGCGACACAAGAACCAAATTTCGCGAGCGCGCTTTTGACCAATGTGGCGAGCAAGTAATCCGGAACCGTATCCGCCATCGAAGGAACCAACGATCGGACCGGTTTGACCAAAGCGTGCATTGTCAGCAGCAATAGAAAGATCGCAAACCACATGCAAGACGTGTCCGCCACCAATTGAGTAACCAGCGATCATTGCTACGACTGGTTTTGGAATACGACGAATAGCAATTTGTAAATCTAGAACGTTAAGTCGGCCAACACCAGCTTGAGCAACCGCGTCATCACCGATGTAACCATCATCGCCACGAATCATCTGGTCGCCGCCGCTGCAAAATGCCCAATCGCCTTGGCCGGTCAAAATTACAACGCCAACACTTGGATCGTCACGAACCACATCGAAGGCGTGGATCAATTCCTGAACAGTTTGTGGTCGGAATGCATTTCGCTTCTCTGGGCGATTGATAGTGATTTTGGCAATGCCCGAGTCTTCACCTGTGGATCGTTCCAAAATAATGTCGGTGTAATCACCTGTTCGCGCCCATTCGCACGCTGTGGTGATCGATGAGTAACTTGGGTCTTTTTTGGCAGGACTGTCGTCTGCAACCACTGGCGGGAGTACGTACTTAGTTCGGGTATCCATAACAAACCTTAGGAAAATCTTGAGGAATAGTTCTTCGCTCTAGGCTAGTCTCGATGACGCAATCTGACACATCCAGAAAAAGCCAGAATCCGCGGGCGCTGACCGCGGTGACGGTTCCCCCTGGCATGGGTGGAGTCCTGAAACTTGCCTCGGTTATTGGGGCAGCGCTTGATGGATCTGGCCCGGCCATTATTCCAATGGCTGAATCCCCTGAGTTTGTTGTTGCTCAGACCAAAAAAGCACTTCGGCCAGATGATCCAAAATTTCCACTCGAATCCAATGACATCGCAATTGTTTGCACCACATCCGGATCAACTGGAACTCCAAGAGGTGTTTTGTTAAGTCAGCAAGCTCTGTCAGCTTCAGCGACAGCATTTGGAAATCGATTCGGTACAAACAATCGCTGGGTGGTCTCTATGCCTGCTCATCGAATCGCTGGTGTCATGGTTTTAGTTAGGTCCTGGTTTCACAACAGTCCATTTGAAATCGATCCAAGTGTTGGAGGTGCGCGAACTTTTGAAGCTGCCGCTTTTGCTGCCACAACCATGCGAGCGGTTCGGGAAAGCAATAAAGATGGCCGAGCGCTCATGGTGTCTTTGGTTCCAACCCAGATTGCTCGATTAATTGAATCTGGCAGCGTGGGAATTGAAGCATTGCAGTCTTATGACTTAGTGCTTAGTGGAGCTGCAGCAACCCCACAGCCGATGTTGAACAAAATGCGCGAACTTGGAATCAAGGTTTCCATCTCTTACGGCATGACCGAAACTTGCGGTGGTTGCGTGTTTGATGGTCGCCCACTTGACGGCGTGAATATTTCACTGGGTACGAAAGATGATGTTGAACCTGGCCGAGTGACGATTTCTGGAGCAGTAGCTGCAAGTGGTTACCGTCTACGTCCAGATCTAGATGCAGTCAGTTTTATCTCAGGGCAAGTACAAACTCACGATGTCGGGAAACTCGATTCAAGTGGCTTGTTGCATATCTTGGGCCGCTTGGATGATGTTGTAACTGTCGGTGGAGTGAATGTTGCATTGAGCGCTGTTGAATCCTTGATCCGACATCACCCAGCGATTGAAGATGTAGCGGTTATCGATTTGCAAGATGAGCTTTGGGGATCGATTCCGATTGCATACGTCGTAACCCGAAATCATATTTCTGATCCTTCAAGTTTGATATCCGAAATTCAGGGCACTATTCGTGATCAAATAAGTAGAGCGGCAGTTCCTCGAACTGTGCAATTAGTTACTTCACTACCCATGCTTGATTCTGGAAAAATCGATCGGATAAGTTTACGAATGCAAGCTGCAAACGAAATGACACAAAAGCTGTTTCCACACCCAGGAACACATCATTAAGGATCTTCATGGCCACCCGTACGCAATGGATTGATGGCGCACGAACCAAAACTTTGCCGGCTGCAGTTGCTCCGGTTTTAATTGGCACTTCAATAGCTGAATTTGAAGGATCCTTTCGACCACTAATCGCACTGCTTGCCCTAGTTGTGAGTCTGTCGCTTCAGGTTGGCGTCAACTATGCAAATGATTACAGCGATGGCATTCGTGGCACCGATGAAAATCGCGTAGGTCCAGTTCGTCTTGTTGGACAGAAGTTAGCCACTCCAGAAGAAGTTAAGCGTGCAGCATTTATCTCATTTGGAATTAGTGCACTGGCTGGACTTGGCATGGTTTTGTTAAGTCAGGTTTGGATATTGATTCCAATCGGAATTGCCGCAATTGCTGCTGCTTGGTTTTATACCGGAGGATCTAAGCCTTATGGCTACGCCGGGTACGGAGAATTATTCGTCTTCGTATTCTTTGGTCTAGTTGCAGTTGCTGGAACCAGTGCGAGCCAAACCGGTCAGGTTACTATTTTGGCTTTGCTTGGTGGAGTCGCATGTGGCGCACTATCAACTGCAATTTTGGTTGTAAATAACTTGCGTGATATCCCAACTGATGAATTGTCTGGAAAACGAACTTTGGCAGTTCGATTGGGTGATGCAAGAACGCGCGAGCTTTATCGCGCCTGCATCTTGGTGGGATTCTTTATGCCACTTGCCATGAACTTTTCTGAAACCGGACCTGAGAGCGCCTTCATCGGATTGTTTGCAATCTTGAGCGCTAGACGTCCATTACAAGCAGTTCGTAATGGAGCTACCGGTCCTGATTTGATTCCAGTACTCGGCGATACTGCCCGCATGCTTTTGCTTTTCGCCGGCATGCTTTCCGTTGCGATTTGGTTATCACCAAACGGAATGTAAAACTACTCGTCGATATCTTCTTTGCGAGTGTTTGCATCTAACTTTTGATTGATTCCGGAGAAGTACCCAGAAATCCGACCACCCAGTTGCGACCTTTGGCCATTAAGAAGTACTAGGGATACCAGACCCGAACCTAGGAATCCCAAAATGATTAGCAGCGGACCACGCAGGCCAAACAGATAACCGATACCCAAGGCGACTGCTAGTAATCCGAGACGAGCCAGAGTGTAAGAAATGAATGGGTTCACTTGATTAGTTTATGTCTGTTCGCGAACTTCCGAATTCTGACTTACGATCTAACTATGCCTCGCTTTGTTTTAACGGTTTTAGTAATCGGTCTATCGGTCTATGCCCTTGCCGACTGCCTGCAAACACCAAATCCAAAAGCGCTACCGAAACTGGTATGGATTGCAATCATTGTCTTCATCCCGGTAATTGGTCCATTACTTTGGATTTTGTTCGGCCGCACAAATGGTCGCGGCTGGGGACGAGGCGATGACGATGTCTTTGCTCCGGATGACGACCCAAGTTTCTTGCGCGATCTTTCACCGAAGCGCTAGTTGATTCCTAGAGGCCTGAATATGAATGCAGGCCTTGCACGAAAATGTTCACAACAAAGTAGTTGAACAAAATCGTGGCGTATCCCGCAATTGCCACATACGCAGCCTTTTTGCCGCGCCAACCTGCAGTTGCTCGAGCGTGTAAGTAAGCCGCATAGATAACCCAAGTAATGAATGCCCAAGTTTCCTTTGGATCCCAGCCCCAATAACGACCCCAAGCAGCTTCGGCCCAAATTGCGCCAGCGATAACTGCAAAGGTCCAAATTGGAAACATGAAAGCGTGAATTCGGTAAGACATTAAGTCCAGGCGGTCTGCTGAAGGAATGCGCTCAGCGATTGCTGCGCTGCGACCTGGTTCCTTGCCTGTAGCAACTCGATCTTCGGCAGATTGCGCCACAAGATACAAGCCAGAAAGTGCAGCCCCAATTGTGAAGGCGCCGATGCAAACAACTGCAGCTGAAACGTGAATTGCCAACCAGTATGAATTAAGTGCTGGAACTAGTTGAGCGCTGTCGGTGTATAAAACAGTTAACGCAAGGCCAAGATCTAGTAGCACTGGAATTGAAATGAACAAACCTAGCCAACGCAGATCGCGGGTAAGCGACATCAAGCAGTAAGTCAGCGACACTGCAAAGCCAGCTGCAAGAGAGAACTCATACATATTTCCCATTGGGACTCGGCCAGCCGAAAGACCGCGAAACAGAATTGCCATGCCAAGCAGTAGCGTTCCAAGCCAGGTTAGAGACATTCCGATATTTCCAGCGCGGCGACCTTCGCCTAAGTCACCGTCATCGGATAACGAAGTGGAAACTGAAGGCTTATCTAAAGTTGCCGTTGATCCCATTCGCACTTGATGCGAAGCGCTTGTGCGTTGGGCTGAAGTTTCGATGGTTTCAAGTCTGCGACCTTTAGCTAACGAAATGCTGAATGCAACCATGGCTCCTGTGAAGGCAGTCATTGATCCATAAACCATGGCGTTACTTGCTTGCGCCAATGTTTCATTAACAGTCATTACTTTTCCTCCGGAGCATTTACCAGTTTGGCAAGCTGTGAAATTTCATCCGCCAAACCAGGAGCTTCAGTTTTTGATAACCCAGCAACTTCAATCAGATTACCCCGTTGATCTGATGGCGTCACTCGCAGCCAAGCTCGACGTCTTGGTATCAAAAGCGACAATGACAAGCCGACAATGGAAGCGATAGCTGCACCAAGTGCCCAGCCTTTACCTGGATCTTTTGTGATGACAAATGATGCCCACTGGCGATAGCCAGTAAATTCAACGGTTCCCGCCGAGTTGGGAAGATTCCAAGTGTCGCCCGGCGCCATCTCTTCAATTCCGATTCGCTTCATATTTTCAGTTTCGAGGCGATAGACACTTTGTGGCATTCCAGAATCGAGACCTAAATCACCCTGCCAGGCACTCAGGTAAACCTCAGGATCATCGGGAGCTGGAAACTTAGAGACCGGACCATTCGTAAAGTCTTCCGAAACTGTTGGCAGGA